>JAFDYG010000048.1 GCA_018267545.1 Bacteroidota bacterium | reverse complement strand
TATTGGCGGCGCTCATATATAGCGCTATATATGAGCGCCGCCAATATAGACAAGCAAATCAGCACATACCTGGAACTCTTAAATCCCAAGCAGAAGCAAGCTGTATTGAGTGTCGTGAAGACTTTTGCTGAAAATGGCGCAGAAAATGATTTCTGGGAAGATAAGGACTTCGTCGCCGAAGTAGATAGAAGAACATCCGAATATGAAGCCGGCAAAGCCAGGGTTCTAAGCCTCGACGAACTCGAAGCCGGCGCCAGAAAACCCTGAACATTACGGTAAAAAAGGTCGAAAAAACCTATCGGGAAGCCAAAGTAGATATCTTTCCCTATTCAATTGTCTATAAGATTTATAAGCAACGTAAAACTATTCTCATAGTTTCCATCCATCATAGCAAGAAGCATCCCCTTAAAAAATATCGGAAATAGGCCCTGCTCTCCAATCCGCCTGCGCCAAACGAGCGCCCTTATTGATTGTAGAAGTATTTCGTCCTATTAATCCTCAAATCCTGCAAAATCCCACTCTTCGGACTTATCGTAAAATTAAAGAAGTGCGTATACCCGACCGGCGTCACGTTAATCGACATCTGCCAGCAATGCAAATCCCTCGAAATCGACGCCTGTAACGACTGTATCTTCTGCGTCTTCAAATCATAATACCCATTCAGCCCAATCTTCCACTTCTCCGTCAAATTAAAATCCCCGCTCCAGTTCACACTCGAAGTAATCGTCGTCGCAAACCCCGAATAATCCGGCTTCTCCGCACTCACAAAATTCAAAGCAAACGCCAGATTCAACGACCACGGGATATTGAAATCCGCAAACTGCCCCGGATTATTCCGTATATAATTCAGCTGCGCCTGCTGCTCCTCCACCGTCAACGGGATCTGATTCTGCTGATTCTGCGCCTTCTGCTGCGCCAGCTTCTCATCCTTCGGCTTACTCTTAAAGCTCGTCGAGATCGCCAGATTCCCCTGCGTGATCTTACCCAGCGAGAACTTCTTCCCCTCCCACGCATATTTATTGATGTTGAAACCCATAGTATCCATCTGATACGGATTCAACGTCGCCCCGCCCGTAATATTGATATTCTGGAACAAGGTGCTCCGGAAATAAAACTGTATCGGAGACAGCTTAAAGGAATCCGCCAAATAGTTATAGCTACCGTTGAACCCAATCCCATCGATGATCGTAATCTTCTTGATCCCCGCCGTCGACGTATCCGTCTTCGACCGGGTCTTGATCTCGAAGTGGTTGTCCAACCCGAAGGAAATACCCCCGAACGTCCCCTCCCCGAAAGGCCCATACGTGGTCCCATCGAAATACGAAACCCGCTGCAGCCGGTACGTCTTCGTATCCGCCCCCGAGTCATGCGGGTTCCGGATAGAGTAATAATAGGCCTTCGACAGGTCCGGCTTATAGCTGATGCTCAGTGTAGGCCGAATGACATGGCGGATACCCATCAGGGTGCTGTTCCGGCCAAAATTCTGGAAGGTACCAAAGATCGCCGACGCCAAACTAAGACTAAACGAAACATCCTCCGCCGCCCACATCCCCTTCTGCAGACTCACCGTATCGATCTTGTTCGTGATATAGTTGTACCGGCGAAACAGCTTTTGCGAATACGTCCGCACCTGCAGGCTCATCCCCGGCGTCACCTGCACCGGCCCCTTCAACGGAAGGGTCAGGCTGATCGGAATGCTATGTTGAGAACCGTATTGAAACGTATCGATAATCCGCTTGAAGCTAAACAAGCTGTCATAGAAAGAGGCGCTGCCCGCTACCGTACTGTTCAGACCGATGCCGAACTTCTCATACCACTTCGGCTCCCCGACAGCAGCCTGGCGCTGAAACGGATAAAGGGTCGGAGCCGAAAAAGCCAGGTTCGGCAGACTCACGTTTACGATACCCGTCTGGTTGTTCTGGCTATGGTTGGCGCCCACCGTCAGGTTATACTTACCGTCCCAGGTCTTGGAGTAGGTGACCGAAGACGAAAGCTGGTTCGTGTAGTTAGCGGTAGGATTGTTCAGCAGATAGCGGTTATACTTGGTCGAGGCGACGTTGACATTCGCGGAGAAGCTCTGTCCCGGATGCGCCTTCGAATCCACCTGATGACTCCAGTTCAGGCTAAAGGTCTTCGAATTGGTATACGCATCCTTCCCTACATCGCTCAGCAGCCGCGTATTCTGCAGGGCGAAGCTCATCTGGCCGCTATATTTATACCTCACCCGATACGTCGGCGTCACATACAGATTCCACCCCCCATAAGAATAAAGGTTCGTCCGCAGCGTCACGTCGAAATACTCGTTCAGCACCTTATAATACCCCAATCCCTCCAACCCAAGCCCCGCCTGGTCGTTTGCCGTAAACTGAGGAGGCAATAGCCCCGAGTGCCGCCCCGTCGATAACGGAAAAAATCCAAAAGGAATATAGATCGGAATCGGTACCCCCTCGAACTCCGGGTGTATCGGCCCCGTAATCGCCATCTTCTTATTGATGATCTTCATTCGGTTCGTCCGGAACGCAAAGTGGGGCGTGTCAAGATTACAAGTGGTAAAAATTCCCCGGTAACCAAAATAATCGTCATCCGTCACCTTCTTGATCTTCTCCGCATGCACAAACATTTCCCCCGAATTGGTATAGGTCTGCCGGGTCACCGCCTTCTTGCTCTTCACATTGTAGACGATCGTATCGGCCTGCATCTTATTGTCCGCCTGCACCATCTTCGGCTGATTGATGACATTCCCCGCCGAATCCCTGGTAGGTGAAGCAATCACCACGTTCCGGTTCTGATCATACAGAATGACGTCGGAGGTCAAGTCCGCATCCTTGTATTTGGCATTCGCTTTGGAATAAAGCGTAATGTTCCGGGAAGGAATCACCATCACGATCGAGTCCGTCGCCTTATAGTCGATCCGGGCCTCCATCGTGTCTTTTGAAATTTTGTATTCCAGGGTATCCGTAACCGGACCAATCTGGTCATGTATCAGCGTAAACCGCGCCGTATCCGAAGAAGCCCCGCCATGCAGCTTTACAATGGAAGGCAGCCTGGCATGCTCGTCCGGCCGCACAGTATCGGCTGCAGCGCCATCCGCTGCGCCTGTATATGTTATGGAATTGGTAAAACGAACCGGACCCGAATAATTTGCTGGACTATTGAACGTTACTGAAAAGAATATAGCAGTAAAAATCAATGTCAGAAAATATTTTGAGCTAATTTTGCGTCCGTTATTGTTCATACAGATATTAATAAGTGGCGATAAAAAATTCGCGAAATATAATTTTTTATCGCCATACCGCTA
>JAFDYG010000489.1 GCA_018267545.1 Bacteroidota bacterium | reverse complement strand
AGCAGAAGAACGAGGTGGAAGCGAAGAACAAGGAAGTGGAGGAAGCCCGTCTTTCTCTGGAAGAAAAAGCCGAGCAGTTGACTCTCACATCGAAATATAAATCGGAATTTTTGGCGAATATGTCGCATGAGCTTCGGACGCCGCTCAACAGCTTGTTGATCCTGGCGCAGCAGCTCTATGAGAATGTCGAAGGTAACCTTACGGACAAACAAATTCGTTATGCCAAGACGATCCACTCCTGCGGGGATGACTTGATCCAGCTGATCAACGACATCCTCGATCTGTCGAAGATCGAATCGGGCTTTATCACGGCCAATATTTCGCCGGTCCGGTTCAGCGAGATCGCTTCGTTTGTGGAAACGACCTTCAAGCCGATCTCGGAAGCGCGGCATCTCCGGTTTACCATCGAGACCGACCCGAGACTGCCGCAGAATATGGAAACGGACTTGCAGCGTCTGAACCAGATCCTGAAGAACCTGCTTTCCAACTCGTTTAAATTTACCGAGAAGGGAGAGGTGAAGCTGCGCATCTATGAGGCCAACCGTAGCTGGAAGCAGGGGAATCCAAGCCTGGACCAGGCGCGGCAGGTGGTCGCCTTCGCCATCCACGATACGGGGATCGGCATTCCACAGGAAAAACAAAACATCATCTTCGAGGCCTTCCAGCAGGCGGAAGGCTCTACGAGCCGTAAATATGGAGGCACGGGTCTGGGGCTTTCGATCAGCCGTGGTCTGGCCGAGCTGCTTGGTGGAACCATCGAGCTGGAAAGCGTTCCGGGCAGGGGAAGTATCTTTACGCTCTTCCTGCCGGTAGAGAACATCGCCGGACTGATTCCCAAGGAGGCTTCCGAGAACCTGAACTCGCTGCGGCAGCTACAGCTGGGCGGCGACAGCGGAGAGATCGATACCCTGCTCAATTCACTGCGGGTAACGGGAGAAGGAGAAGCTGCCAAGCTGAATATCGTCAACGAGATGATCAACGATACGGGGGATGATAGGAATTCTATTCAGCAGGGCGACAAGATCGTCCTGGTCGTGGAGGATGACCTTCGTTTCGGGAGGATTATCGTCGAGAAGGCGCACCAGTTCGAGATGAAGGCCGTGGTGGCAACCAACTACCTGGAGGTCTTCGACTTTATC
The DNA here is from genome assembly GCA_018267545.1 of Bacteroidota bacterium. Classification (GTDB taxonomy): domain Bacteria; phylum Bacteroidota; class Bacteroidia; order Chitinophagales; family Chitinophagaceae; genus Puia. The sequence goes on along the minus strand of JAFDYG010000489.1, from coordinate 15,106 downwards.
AACCGGTTTACGCCCATCGCGATCACGCTGGACGTAAAGCTGCCGGATACCAGCGGATGGAAGGTGCTGGACCTGCTGCGTAACGACCTCAACTATCGTCATATTCCGATCCACCTGATCTCCGGGGAGGAGAACCGGGCGCTGGCCCTGAAGCGGGGAGCCCGCAGCTTCCTGCTCAAGCCGTTGGAGAACGAGGCGTTGAATGAGCTTTTTGAAGACATCCGTTCCTTCAACAAAAAGGATACCCGCCGGATACTCGTCGTAGAGGACAATGAAATCGATTCGTCGCAGATCAGCAAGATGCTGCAGAGCGACAACATGCTGGTGACGATTGCCACTACCGGCAAAAACGCTTTACAGAACGCGAACATCAAGGATTTTGATTGTATCATCCTGGATTATACCTTGCCGGATATTTCTGGTATCGAGCTGGTGAGACAGGTAAGCGAGATCAAGCAAAAGCTGACGCCGGTCATCGTTTATTCGGCCAAGGACTTCGACAAGAAGGAGCTCTATCACCTGAACCGGTCATCCAATACCGTTCTGCTGAAAGGTGTGAATTCCCTGGAGCACTTGCTGGAGGAAACAGTCTTACATTTACACATCAATCACAAGGAGCTGGCGCCGGAGAAGCGGAAGGTGATCGAGAACATAAGAATGAAGGATGATATCCTCACCGGCAAGAACGTGCTGGTCGTGGATGACGACGTAAGAAATCTTTTTGCATTGACGACGGTCTTCGAACGGTATAATATCAACGTTATAACGGCAGAAAGCGGGAAAGACGCCATCCAGATCATCAACGACGACAAGCAGAAGGTGGACATGGTGCTGATGGATATCATGATGCCCGAGATGGACGGATACGAAACCACGCAGAAGATCCGGCGGGAGCACAAGAACAATACGCTGCCGATCATTGCCGTGACGGCCAAGGCCATGAAGGGGGACCGGCAGAAATGTATCGAGGCCGGGGCGTCCGACTATATTACTAAACCGTTGAAAATAGACCAGCTGCTATCGCTTATGCGGGTATGGTTCTATAAATAAAATCGATACATGCAACCAAAGATCATGTTAGTGGACGACCGGGAAGATAATTTGTTGTCCATGGAAACAGTGCTCGAACCTGATGGATACCATATTGTAAAGGCTAATTCCGGTCGTCAGGTATTGAAGTTGTTACTAAACGATTTTGATTTTGCGCTTATTCTGATGGATGTGCAGATGCCGAACCTGAATGGTTTCGAGACGGCTTCGTTGATCTATGAACGGGACCGGCTCCGGCACATTCCCATTATCTTTATCACGGCCAATAATTATGGAGAGGAGAACTTATTCAAGGGCTACCGGGCCGGGGCAGTCGATTATATTTACAAACCGGTGAATCCGGAGCTCCTGCGGGTGAAGGTAGGGGTCTTTGTAGAGCTGTACCGCAAAAATCAACGGCTGATCGCGCAGGAGCAAAAGCTGGTGGCGATCAACCGGAACCTGGAGCTGGAGGTTAATGAACGAAAGGCTTCGGAGGAAAAGGTGACCGAGCTGAACAAGCAGCTGCTGGAGAATATCAGCCGGCTGGAAGCGGCCAATAAGGATTTGGATCTATTTGCCTTTATGGCTTCGCATGATCTGCAGGCGCCGCTGCGGAAGGTCCGGATGTTCAGTGACCGGCTGCTGGCCAGCCCGCCCGGGGAGCCGTTGGGGAAGGAAGGCCGGCTTTACCTGTCGCGAATCCAGGAGGTGGCTAAGCGGATGCAGGACCTGATCAACGACATCCTCCGGTTTTCGAAGATCTCGGTAGAAAAGCAATCTTTCGAAGCCGTAGATTTGAATGGAGTTATGGAAGAGGTCTTGTCGGAGATGGAAGCTACGATCCGGGAGAAGGGTGCGGTCATTTCGGTGGATCCCTTGCCGGTGCTGCCTGCCAGCACTGTGCTCATGGGGCCGCTTTTTTCGAACCTGATCAGCAACTCGCTGAAATACTGCAAAAAGCAGGAGTCTCCCAGGGTCAGGATCCGATATGAAGAGGCGCCTTCCAGTAAAGATATCAACGGAAAAGAGCCCGAGGTGCGCTATGGCCGGATTTATATCGAGGACAATGGCATCGGGTTCGACCAAAAATACGCGGAGCAGATCTTCGATATGTTCCGCCGGCTGCATTCCAACGCGGAATATGAGGGCACGGGCATCGGGCTTGCTCTTTGCAAGAAGATCGTTGAAATGCACAAGGGGTTCATCTCGGCCCTGGGCAAGCCGGGAGAGGGGGCTGTATTTATCGTCTCCCTTCCCCTGCAAGCAACCCCTAAAGAAAAACAACCGGAGGCCTTGCCCGGGCAGCCAGAGGAAACACAAACCAACAAAAATTGAGTATGTTGCCTTCTCAATCGACCACTAGAATCTTGATCGTAGAAGATGATGAGGATGATTTCCTGATCATCGAGGCCTGCATCAAGGATATTCCCGATAAGGAATTCCTTATCGACTGGTGCTACGATTATAACGATGCGCTGCAGCGTATCCGGGAAGCCTGCTATGATATCTATTTCGTCGACTATTTATTGGGAGCCAAGACGGGCCTGGAGCTTTTACAGGAGGCGAAGGCCATGGGCTGTGAGGACCCCTTGGTCCTGCTCACCGGAATCGGCAACAGGGACGTGGATATACAGGCCATGAATATCGGAGCGGTCGATTTCCTGGTCAAGTCGGAGATCACCACGGAGAAGCTGGAACGAAGCATTCGCTACGCGCTGGAAAGGAGCACCTATATCAAGGCGCTCAAAGCCAACGAACGGAAATTCAGGAACATCTTCGAACGGAGCAAGGACGCGGTCTTCCTGCTGGACGAAAAACTGGTGTTCCGGGACGTCAACAACGCTACCTGTGAGCTTTTCAAATATACCAAGGATGAGCTGCTGCGATTCAGCCTCTACGACCTGTTTGCCCGTAAGGAAAACGCGGGTTTTGTTAAAAGAACGGCTGTCTCAGAGCGGGGAAGGAGAGGAGCTGGAGGTAGAGCTATTGACGCGCAACAAAGAAAAACGGAACTGTATCCTGTCAATCTCCCCGCAGGCCAATTCCAATGGTGAAACTCATATCCAGGGCATCATCCACGATATTACGAACCTGAAGCGGATAGAACGGGCAACCTTCCAGATCGAGAAGCTGCGGTCTACGGCGACGTTGCTGAGGACTTTAGCCCACGAAGTGAGGAATCCGCTCACCAATATCAATCTGTCTGTGGAGCAGCTGAAGCCAGAGCTCAACAGCGAGGACGCCAATATTTACCTGGATATTATCGCCCGCAACTGCGGGCGTATCGATAGCCTGATCTCCGAGCTGCTGGACCTTTCGAGACCGGCGGAAATATCCTTGCAGAAGACGGGGCTGCAGGAGGTCATCGAGTCGACGCTGGCTTCTGCTTCGGACCGCATCTCGCTGAAGAATATCCGGCTCGAGCTGGCTTACCCGGAACGGCCGGCCTTTGTGATGGCGGACCGGGAGAAGCTGAAGATCGCGTTTCTCAATATTCTCATCAATGCAGTGGAGGCGGTTCCTGCTCAGTCGGGGATTATCAATATCTCGATCCGGGAGGAGGCTCCGAACTACCGGGTATTTATCAATGACAATGGAAACGGAATTCCGGAGGAGAATATCTCCCGGATCTTCGAGCCCTATTTTACGTCGAAGACCAATGGATTCGGGCTCGGCCTTGCCGCGACCTGGAATATCCTGCAGTCGCACCGGGCGGCAATCGACGTGAGCTCGCAGCTGGGAGAAGGAACCAGCTTTATGCTGACCTTCGAGCAGGTGAGCTGAGTTTGGACGCATGTGGGCCAGGGTTGGCGTGCCGTGCTCAGGGATAGGCGATGGGGTCGAGGTCGAGGATCCGGTGGAGGTGATGCAGGAGATGATTACAATAGTCGGCGGCTACCCATTCGAGGGTATGCGGCTGCGAATTTCCCATAAAACATTTACGGTTGGCTGCGCCGGCGGGCATGCTTCGCAGGACGCGGCAGATGTGGCGGTTCAGCAGGATCCAGAGCGTGAGGAGGTCCCGGGTGGGGTAGCGCTGGTAGCCGGTCAGGTCCACCCATTTATCCTGGTTGTACAGGATGACGGGTGTTTCTTCGTACTGGGCGACGATGAAGCGGCGGATATTGTTTTGGGCGGAGTCGACGAGGTGGCCGAGCATTTCTTTCTTGCTCCATTTACCAGGGCCTGGCTTGGCATTGTAGGCGTCCTCGGATATGGCTTCCAGTCGCCGGGTATAATTGGCGATGATCTTTTCGAGGTGTTGAATCGTAGGTTCCATGGCAGGGTTGACAGTTTTGGTTAATGCGATTAATGGAACTGAGCTTTGGATAGTTAAAGCTACAAAAACCCCCTAATATATAAATTAATAATAAAGTAAATCGTAGTTGAACACTATTTGATAATATGGTCCACAACCGATAAATTTGCGGCCGAACACTGCACTAAAGTGCGACTAACAGAATGGGCCACAGGCCCCACAAATAAATAAGAATGAGACAAATTGCTTTTCGGGAGGCTCTGCGCGAAGCTATGAACGAAGAAATGCGGCGCGATGATCGTGTTTTCTTAATGGGAGAAGAAGTAGCGGAATACAACGGCGCCTATAAGGTGAGCCAGGGGATGCTGGATGAGTTCGGCGACAAGCGGGTAATCGATACGCCGATCTCCGAGCTGGGATTTGCTGCAGTAGGTGTCGGCGCTGCCCAGAACGGTCTTCGCCCTATCGTTGAATTTATGACCTGGAACTTTGCCGTACTGGCCCTGGACCAGATCCTGAATACGGCTTCGAAGATGCTGGCGATGAGCGGCGGGCAGCTGGGGTGTCCCATCGTCTTCCGCGGACCCAATGGTTCGGCCGGTCAGCTGGGTGCACAGCACTCTACGGCTTTCGAAAGCTATTATGCCAATATACCCGGTATCAAGGTGGTTTCTCCGAGCAATGGGTATGACGCCAAGGGGCTTTTGAAGCAGGCAATTCGTTATGAGGAAGACCCTGTGATCTTTATGGAGAGTGAGGTAATGTACGGTGATAAGTCCGAGGTGCCCGAAGAAGAATACTATATCGAGCTGGGTAAGGCCGACGTCAAGAAGCAAGGCAAGGACGTGACGATCGTCTCTTTCAATAAAATGATGAAAGTGGCCCTGGGAGCTGCGGCTGAGCTGGAAAAGGAAGGCGTCAGCGCCGAAGTCATCGATCTGCGGACCATCCGCCCGCTGGACTGGATGACCATCCTGGAGAGCGTCAAGAAGACGAACCGGCTGGTGATCGTGGAAGAGCAATGGCCTTTTGCGTCTATCTCCTCCGAAATCAGCTACCGCATTCAAAAGGAAGGCTTCGACTACCTGGATGCGCCGATTCGCCGGATTACGGCTGCCGATGCGCCCCTGCACTATGCTCCGAACCTGGTAGCTGCAGCGCTGCCGGATGTAAGCCGAACGGTCAAACTAGTAAAAGAGGTGATGTACCTCAACAAATAAATAAAAAACCCGCTGTAAAGCGGGTTTTTTATTTGACATCACGCAAGGTATCGGGCTATTTCAGGGCAGCCAGGGCTGAATTAAACAGCATCAGGAAGCCATACACACAGCCTAACAATACACATCCGATAATAGTAAGTTTGAAAAGTACCTTGGAGGTAGCGGGAGCTTGAAGTTCGAGTTCATGCTTCATAGGGAAATATTTTGGATTATTAAATGGGTTTTAAATAGTAATTGGATAGGACTAAGATACTATAAACCACGGGTTGTTGCAAGTGTTTGGCCAGGAATACTTTGTTATTTGTCGTATTGCGTAGAAATAATCGTCATTTTGAATCGACGCTCGACCATTTCTTCAACTCATTGATTTTGAATATCCATTCAGGTGTTTCTACAATTGAATTTGAAGTGTTTGCCCGGTACCAGGGGCTAATGGACGGGTCAGAAGTGTTTTTGACGATATGGATATCCTGGGCGGGCATATAGCTTTGGGCCAGCAAAAAGATCCGATGACCCTGGGCGTCTTCGGCTTCATCGACGACCTGCATGGCGTGTCCGGGGGCGCCGCTTCTGATCAGGACATCTCCGGCCTGAATCTTGCTAAAAGGGGTTACGGATTGCAATTGTTTTTCCAGCGTGCGGGTGCTGCAATACGTGAAGACACGGTTGAGATATTGGTCGAAGGCCGTTCTTTGGGAGGAGGCGGAGTGCTCCCGGAGCCAGCCCTGGAAATTGAGCAGGGAGCCCTGCTCGGTGTAGAAGCTGATATCCGTGTAGTCATTATAGGCGTAGAGGTATTCAGCGCGAAGCCGCATAACGGCATCGGCGCATTGCTGGAGATCCTGGCGGCCGACGCTGACGTCGAGGACCGCGAACTGCGCATCCTGGTTTTGTTTAGGGCGGCCGTTGTAGAGATAGACGGTACGATCTTTTTTGAGCGGGATGTTGTGAAGCCAGGCGGCAAAGGATTTCGGGGGCTGGGTTTGCCGGTGAAAGCCGGCTGGAGTAGGAATAGCGCCGATCGTGGGATAGCTGTTGGGGACTTGCGCGGGCGTCCGGCAAGCAGTGAAAAGCGCGAAAATTATTATTCCAAGCCGGGCAGGGTTAAGGTTCGATTGCATGTCGTAAATTTGAAGGTTATGGGGTAGGGAAGCCTGCCTGTTATTTTTCCATAAAAAAGATCTGTTAAAACTTATGTCGAATATCTTGATCATTGATGACGAAAAGGCGATCCGTAAGACACTTAGCGAGATATTATCTTATGAAGGTTACAAGATAGACGAGGCCGGCGATGGAGAGGAGGGGCTGAAGAAAGTGAAGGAAAAAGAGTACGACGTTATCCTCTGTGATATCAAGATGCCCAAGATCGACGGAATCGAATTCCTGGAAAAGGCGAAGGAGACCAATCCGGATATTCCCATCATTATGATTTCGGGGCACGGCACCATTGAGACGGCGGTAGAAGCCGTCAAGAAGGGCGCCTATGACTATATTTCCAAGCCGCCTGATCTCAACCGTCTGCTGATCACCATCCGAAACGCCATGGACAAGACCACGCTGGTGGCCGAGACCAAGGTGCTGAAGCGGAAGGTCAGCAAGGTACAGGAGATCGTCGGCTCGTCCACTCCGATCCACAAGATCAAGGAGACGATCGACAAGGTAGCGCCTACAGAAGCCCGTATTCTCGTTACCGGCGAGAATGGGGTGGGTAAGGAGCTGGTAGCGCGCTGGGTCCACGAGAAGAGCAACCGCGCCAGCGGAGCGCTTGTCGAGGTCAACTGTGCCGCCATTCCCAGCGAGCTGATCGAGAGCGAGCTCTTTGGGCATGAAAAGGGTTCCTTTACCTCGGCTGTCAAGCAGCGGATTGGCAAATTCGAGCAGGCCAATGGCGGGACTTTGTTCCTGGATGAAATCGGGGACATGAGCCTGACGGCTCAGGCAAAGGTGCTGCGGGCGCTGCAGGAGGGCAAGATTACGCGGGTTGGCGGCGATAAAGATATCAGCGTCGACGTACGGGTGATTGCCGCGACCAATAAAGACCTGCTGAAGGAGGTCGATGAAAAGAATTTCCGGCTGGACCTTTATCACCGGCTCAGCGTTATCATCATTCATGTGCCTTCGCTTAATGAAAGGAGCGATGATATTCCTTTACTCGTAGAGAAATTCCTGGTCGATATCTGCGGAGACTATGGGATTGCCAGGAAGGCGATCGACGAAGATGCGATCAAGGCGCTGCAACGGCACAACTGGACGGGGAATATCCGTGAGCTGCGGAATGTCGTGGAAAGGTTGATTATTCTTTCGGGGAAGACGATCTCGGCGACGGATGTGGAGAGCTATGTATTGCCTAAGAAGTGAGGTCTATCTACTGTATAAGCGGGCTTGGTGCAGATCAACGGATTTTCTCCCACCTGGAAATTCCGAATGTACGACTGCTCCATTTGCCCTGGTTGATTCCAGCTGCCGATGAACCTATCGAGGCCTATGCGCTGCGCATGAAGGCCGGTATCGAAGGGGATAATCCTGTATTATTGGGGCTTTCGTTCGGGGGTATGATGGCCGTCGAAATAGCCAGGCACTGTCCGGGGGCTAGGGTTATTCTGCTCTCCAGCATTCCCGATCGCCAATCTTTGCCGTGGTGGATGCGGTTATGCGGGCGTTTGCGATTGAACCGGCTGATGCCCGGCAAGCCCGGAAAAGGAATGGGCTGGCTCGAGAACTATTACCTGGGTGTGGAGACCGAAGAAGACGCCGGACTGGTCAGGGCGTTCAAGGAAAAGAGTGACCCGCGTTATCTACATTGGGCGATCGATCGGATCCTGAACTGGCGGAATGAAATAAAGCCCGGCACATTCTTTCACGTACATGGCGGACGGGACCGGATCTTTCCCTTGCGAAGGCTTCGGCCTACGCATGTTGTTCCTGATGGCGGGCATTTTATGGTCAATAACCGGGCGGAAGCGGTAAGCAGGATACTGACAGATATCATCACTGCCCTTTAGCAAAAGCCTGCAATTCTTCAAAACTTTTCAGAATCCGCACCAGCGGGTCTTGATCGGGGAACGTGAGGCCGATCTTACCGGAGATGACGATCTGCTGGGTGGGGAAGTATTCCTGCAGCTTTTTTAAATATAGGGAGGGCTCGTCGCGCTGAAGGCGGGTGATCAGGTGGAAATAGAGGTGGGTGATGGATTTCTCCCCGCAATAGTGACAGAGGCTTTCGAGGTCGATGTCCCGGCCGAAATAGATGGCTGGCTGGCCATTCTTCTTCAACAGGTAGCGCATATATAAGAGGGGAATTTCGTGGAGCTCGCCCTGGGGGGTGAAGAGAAGGATGAGCCTTCCACCCGGCTGGGGCATGGGAGGGTTTTCAAGCCCGTTGATAGAGACTAGTAACTTTTTGATAATGAGTGTGCTGGCAAAGTGCTCCTGCGCGGGGACGACGTTTCCGGTCAGCCAGAGCAGTCCGATCTTATGAAGGAAGGGGTAGATGACCTGGGGGACGGCCTTTTCCAGGCCCATGTGCAGGATAATGTTATGCAGGACCCGGTCGAACAGCTCCTGGTCGAAGTCGAGCGCGGCCTCGATCAGGTGGTTGATAAAGATATCGTCGGCGCCGCCGGCCAGGGGAACTTTTAGCGCCAGGCGGCATATTTCTTCCTCGGGAAGCCGGGCCAGCCTGGAGATTTTGTGACCATTGTGATAGAGAAAGGCGATCCGGAGCAGATATTTGAGGTCTTCGTCGTCGTAGAGCCGGTGGTTGCTGGCTTTACGTTTGGGGGTATGGAGCTGGTAGCGTTGTTCCCAGACGCGCAGGGTATGCGCTTTTATGCCGCATAAGTTTTCTATGTCCCGGATAGTGAAAACGTTCATTGGAGCGAAAACTAAGATAAATTTTGTAATATTCGGGCGGTTGGACCGACATATGTCTGGATAACCTAAATTTGCCGGAATTCTAAAAAACAAAAGGAATGTCGACTCATCAGCTCCTGGTTCTTGTGCTTATCCAATTGATTATCCTGTTGTTACCTTCTATAGGGTTGGCTAAATTGTTCGAAAAGGCGGGGGAAGCCGGCTGGAAAGCCTATGTTCCCTTCTACAATACGTGGGTGATGATGCAGCTGGCGGAAAGGCCCAAACACTGGGTATTCTGGCAGTTCATCCCGGTGGTGGGCTGGTTTATTTCGCTGGGGATCTTTGTGGAATTTGTCAAGACCTTTGGAAAATACAAACTATGGGAACACGCCATGGCTTCGCTGCTGCCGCTGATTTACTTTCCGATGATCGGCTACGACGCGAAGGTCAAGTTCCTCGGACCAGAGCAGGTGAAGAAGCACAAGAAAGGAACGGCGAGGGAGTGGATCGATGCGGGTGTTTTTGCGATCGTCGCGGCTACCCTGATCCGCACCTTTGTTTTTGAAGCCTATACGATTCCTACGGGGTCGATGGAAAAGACGCTCCTGATCAATGATTTTCTTTTCGTCAGCAAGTTCAGCTATGGACCGCGAATTCCGAATACGCCTCTGTCGATACCTTTCGTTCATAACACTTTACCGATTACCAACTCGAATTCTTATGTAGAATGGGTCAAGGTTCCCTATACCCGCTGGTTTTCCAGCCCGGTGAAGAGGGGGGACGTGGTGGTGTTCAACTTCCCTGCGGGCGATACGGTCATCAATCTGCCGGAGTTCCAGTCCCAGACTACCTATTATGATGAAGCGCGGAGGAGAGGGAATGGGAATCTCGATTCGGGGCGGCAGATCGTCCTGGGTGATCCGGATACCTATCCGCTTGTCATTCGTCCCGTGGACAAGAAAGAAAACTATATCAAGCGCTGCGTAGGCATCGCCGGAGATACGCTGCAGATCAAGGATCAGGTCATCTACATCAATGGACAGGCGCAGGTCTTTCCAGCTGAATCTCAGACCAATTATATCGTAGATCTCAAGGAAAATACGCAGCTGGACGAGTCCGTTATGAGGGAGCAATATAATCTGGACATCAACAATCCGGAGGAGTTCCGGCAGAGCGGTACGCCCAATCAATACATCATGCTGCTGACCTGGGCGGCTCACGAAAAGCTGCTGAAAAATGGCCTGGCCAAAAACATCAAGCCCGATATCGACGTCGACAGGACCTTCTATCCCGTCTTTCCCTATATTCCCAATTCTACCTGGACCCGGGACAATTATGGACCGCTCTGGATACCGGAAAAAGGAAAGACGCTGACGCTGACGCCGGAAAATTACCCTATCTACGAACGTGCGATACGGGTTTATGAAGGAAATAAATTCGAGATGAAGGATGGTAAATTCATTCTCAACGACCAGCCGGTTACCCAGTATACCTTCCAAATGAATTATTATTGGATGATGGGCGATAATCGTCATGGGTCGCAGGACTCGCGTTATTGGGGATTTGTGCCCGAAGACCACGTGGTGGGCGAAGCCTGGGTAATCTGGATGAGCTGGAACAAGGGCATCCGTTGGAGCCGCCTATTCAAGAAGATAAGATAAGATGAGTACTGTCGAATACAAATTCACTTATGAGGTCGTCGATTCTCCTGCCGGACTGAAGGCGGATGATGCTGCTTTGCTCAAGAAGGCGCAGGAGGTTACGGTGAATGCCTATGCGCCCTATTCGCATTTTAGGGTTGGGGCGGCTGCGCGTCTGACCAATGGGCAGATTGTCACGGGCACCAACCAGGAGAACGCCTCTTTTCCCGCCGGTATCTGCGCCGAGCGTACCCTGCTCTCGACTGCAGCGTCTCTTTACCCCGGTGTACCGATCGAGACGCTCGCGGTCAGCTACAACAGCGAAAATGGACCCAGCGATCACCCGATTTCCCCTTGCGGAGTATGCCGTCAATCCTTGCAGGAATTCGAACAAAGAACCGGGCATCCTATTCGCGTTCTGCTGAGCGGACTGACAGGTGACATCTACATCATCTCTCAATCGACACAGCTCCTGCCGTTTGCTTTTACCAATGACGAGCTAAAATAAACTAAACTCTACTAGAAGACGAATCATCTACACGTCTACTCCACAGCCAGTATACAAAAAGGCATTTAGGAAACTTTACCTGTCAACCCCTAGTGCTCCTATACCGTTTAACTTTTGTTAACGCGATTCTGCCTATAGAACCTGATTCTGTATGCGCAGCTATGAATGAAATTTTATAATTTTATATAACTAGAATTAAGCCTTATGCTCTTCCAATCTATTAACCTAGCTATTGTTGACGACCACCCTTTATTTAGGAAAACCCTGGGAAGCTTTCTTTCCGAACAAAACAACATGAGCATTGCCTTTCAGGAATCGACCGTCGGTGATGCGATGGAGCGACTGAAGACAACGTCTGTCGACCTGTTGCTGATGGATCTTTTTCTTCCCGGGCTTCATGGCGACGAAGCAGTCAAACAGATTCGCCAGTCCTATCCCTGGATCAAGGTTCTGATTCTTTCGATGAGCCGGGATGTAGACCTGATCAGCACTCTGCTGGATTTGGGGATTCATGGATACATCTCCAAGTCCGATGAGCCGGAGGAATTGCTTCAAGCTATCCGGGCGGTAGCAGAAAATAGGATCTACCGTAATCAACATCTTACCGAAGCGTTGTACCGCAATAAGCAGAATACCATTCATACGTATTCCGAAAGCGCACATGTTCGATTTAGTGAAAGGGAAAAGAAAGTGCTGCAGCTGATCTGGGAAGAGAAGAGCAGCAAGGAAATGGCGGACGAGCTATTTCTCGGTGTTCGGTCGGTCGAGAAGATCCGGCAGGATATGAAAGAGAAGATCGGCGCCAAGTCGACTGTCGGACTGCTGAAATATGCAATCAGCAAGCGGCTGATTGGCACCGGCGCCGTATAACCCCGGAGGCCCTGGCCAGGGCCCTGGTCCGGTAAGCCTCTCGAACCGAAAATAAAGGTTATTTACCGACCATAAAATAATGAGCCATACGCTCCAAAAACAGTAACTCTGATTTTATTTATTACGAGATTTTACCAGCCCGTCCGATTTCCCGGACGGGCTGCTTATTTTAATTGAATCTTAATCCATTTCTTAATCAATTGTTATCGGAAAAGGAGAAAATTCGCAGTTCCAAAAAGCGGACAAAAAGGCCTTTTCGATGGACTTACCATTCATAGAAATACCCGGCAATGCCAATTCGATAGACATTAAATCTCTTTATATTTGTTCGCCTTCGGACGGAACAACGTCTGACGATGAATCTATTAAATAAACTAACCTTAGATGGCTCGCCCGTATTTGCTAACCTTCCCGACCGGGATTCTCTGTCTTCTGATCTCTCTATCCGTCTCATTTGTATCGCTGACCGCCTGTAAGGAAAAGGCGGACGCGGCCGGCACGAAAAGCAAGGCCCAGGCTAATCAGCCGACGATTGTCGACGTTATCGTCGCTACTCCCCATCCCATCGAGAATAAGATCGAAGCCAATGGCAGTGTCGTCGCCAATGAGTACGTGGAGCTTCACCCCGAGATCAGCGGCCGGATTACCTATCTGAATGTTCCGGAGGGCACGCACATAGCCAGGGGAACGGTGATCGCCCGGATCAACGACGCAGATCTCCAGGCGACGCTGGAGAAGTCGAAGGCGCAGCTGGAACTTTATAAAAAAACCGAGGAAAGGATTCGTAAACTATTGGATATTAATGGTATTAACGAGGCTGACTACGACGCTGCGGTCAACAACGTAAAAAGCACGCAGGCCGATATCGACTATACCCAGGCCCAGCTGGACAAGACCATCATCCGGGCTCCTTTCGACGGGGTGGTGGGGCTTCGGCAGGTTAGCCCGGGCGCCTATGTTACTCCGGCGAATGTGATCGCCACGGTTCAGCAGCTGGACAAGATCAAGGTAGACTTCACCGTGCCCGAGCAATATACTACCGTGATCAGGAAGGGAGGATTGGTGGATATCCTGATCGATGCGGTCTCCAACGTGCATCGCAAGGGACTGATCATTGCGACGGAACCCCAGATCAATCTTTCCAGCCGTAACCTGAAGGTACGTGCGATCTTGCAGGAAGGCGAGGGACATCCCGGCGCTTTCGTGAAGGTCTTTGTAAACGCGGGTGTCGACAAGAAGTCGATCCTGGTGCCCACCAACTGTATCATTCCGGAGGACCGGAACAACCAGGTGATCGTGGTTAAAGACGGCAAAGCCCAGCTGGTCAACGTGACGACGGGGATTCGGGAGGCCAACAATATCGAGATCACCAAGGGCCTGAATCCTGGAGATACGGTGGTTGTAACCGGCGTCCTTTTCGCCCGGCCCAAGTCGCCCGTTACGATCAGGAGCGTCAGGAACCTGGATAGCGCCAATGTGAGCCAAAATTAATTTGCTAACTTTTTCGGTTTTCGATCTATGAATATTTCTGAACTATCCCTTAAGCGGCCGGTCCTGGCGACAGTGATGAACTTAATGCTCATCCTGTTCGGCGTGGTCGGGTATAATTTCCTGGCGGTGCGGGACTATCCGGCCATCGACCCGCCGATTATTACGGTGAATACTTCCTATACGGGTGCAAATCCCGATCTGATCGAGAGCCAGATCACGGAGCCTCTAGAGAAGAACATCAATGGTATTCCGGGGATCAGGACGATATCATCCAATAGCAGTCTCGGCAGCAGCTATATCACCATAGAATTCAATCTTGGGGTCGACCTGGAAGCGGCGGCGAGCGACGTGCGGGATAAGGTAGGACAGGCGCAGAGAGCGCTTCCGCTGGACATCGACGCGCCGCCGGTAGTTACAAAATCCGACGCCAACAGCGATTTCATCCTGATCCTGGCTGTACAAAGCCGGACCAAAAGCCTCATGGAGCTGAGCGACTACGCGGACAATGTGTTGCAGCAGCAGCTTCAGACCATCGACCAGGTAAGTTCGGTGAATGTCTTCGGGGACAAGAGCTATGCGATGCGTATCTGGCTCGACAAGGATAAGATGAACGCCTATGGCATCGCGTTCAACGACGTATCTTCCTCCCTTCGCAGCGAGAATGTGGAATTGCCGCCGGGCAAAATTTACGGGAACAATACCGAAATGACGATCAAGACCCTGGGCCGGCTGACTACCGAAAAAGATTTCCGCGACGTGATCCTGCGGGAAGACAGCTCGGGTATCATCCGGCTTAGCGACGTGGCTCGGGTCGAGCTGGGACCGCAGAACGAAGAGCAGAGCTGGAAATACAACGGTGTCAACGCAGTCGGTCTGGCTATCATCCCGCAGCCAGGCGCCAATAACGTCGCTATCGCCGATGAATTCAACAGGCGTCTTGAAGAGATCAAGAAAGCCAATAAATCCGACCTGGAATTCAACGTCCTGATCGATAATACCAAAATTATCCGCCAATCGCTCGCCGAAGTAAAGGAAACGCTGCTGATCGCTTTTGGGCTGGTGGTGCTGGTGATCTTCTTCTTTTTCCGCAATTGGCTGATCGCCTTGCGCCCCCTGATCGACATCCCGATTTCGCTGATAGCGACTTTCTTCATCATGTATATCGCGGGCTTTACGATCAACATCCTGACCTTGCTGGGGATAGTGCTGGCGACGGGGCTGGTGGTGGATG
>JAFDYG010000488.1 GCA_018267545.1 Bacteroidota bacterium | reverse complement strand
TGGCGAGCTTGCCTGCGTCGAGGCTGCCGACCTTGTCGTAGATGCCGACGAGGGTGGCGGGCGCCTTGGTCAGGGCGTCGAGAGCTTTTGCTTCGCTGAGGCCATAGTCGAAGGCCTTGCGGAGGTTGGTAAAGAATTGCTTGAGGTCGCGCAGGTCAGCGGTGGTCAGGCAGAAGGAGAGGCCGGATTTTTCGAAGGCTCCGGGGTTAGTCGGCGCCATCTCCCAGTGCTTCATGTCGGTGAGGGAGACGAAGCGGGCGTCGCCCGGGTCTTCTACGTCCATGGCCTGGGGGAAGTTAACGGGAACGATGTAAGCCGCCTTGGTAGCGACGATGGGCTGCATGCGCTGGTATTCGTTGCCGCCGGCCTTGATGATATATTGTACGCCAAATTCGTCGCCGATGCGGTCGCCGTGGAGGTCACCCCACTTATCGCTGCCGTCGAAGAATTGGGGGAGGGTTTGTTCGTCGTTGAAGGCCTGGAGAGAGAGGTTGGTCCCTTCGTGAACGGGCTGGCTTTTATACCACTGGGCATCGAGGTAGGTCTGGCGCAGCAGGGCGATGGAACCCATCATCGAGCCGGGATAGCTCTGGGTGGACGTTCCTTTGCTGAGGGAGTAGTTGGCCGAGGCCTTTTGTTTGACGATGACCAGGTTTTCTTTTTCGTTCGCGAGGGTGACGACGACCCCGGTGCCGCGGACGATGCCGTCTTTCAGGTGGGAAAGGACGGTGCCGAAGCCGGCGTCACGCAAGGGTTTAGCCTGGGATTCGCTAACCGCGAAGATCCGGGAGGCGTCGGTCTCGGGGTGAACGGCCTGGTTCCAGTTGTAGGCTCCCCGGGTGTTCGAGGTGATCTGGGCCGGGGCGCGGAAGTCGAAGGGCGGGCGGGCGCCGCCTGCTCCGCCGCGTTCTGTTCCGGGCATGCCGTAGTCGCTATAGAGGTCGATAAAGGAGGGATAGATATACTTACCGCTGCAGTCGATGACGACGGCATCTTTGGGTATTGCGGCGCTGGAACCGGCGCTGACGATGAGTCCGTCGCGGATGATGAGGGTGGCGTCGTTGAGGGTGGACTGACCGTCTTTTACGATCGTCGCGTGGGTAAAGGCATAGCAGCCTTCGCGTGGGTCGGCGACGCCGTTGACGGGAAAGGTGGTTTGGGCGGTGCTAAAAAGTGTAGATAGAAGAGATAAGGCCAGGAGAGAGAGGATGGTTCCCCTCGGACGATGTCGAGAGCTTCTCATGTTGTTAGTTTTAGTTGCGTTTTGTGCGATTTGCGATTTGAAAAATGGTCCCTAATTTACTTAAATGGAGTAATTTTAGTGTTTAATAATTATATCAGCGGTATATCTTTTATAAAATGTCGGTGAGTACTATTGCTTCGTATATCGACCATACATTGTTGAGGCCAACGGCCACACATGTAGACATTAATAAAATTTGTAATGAGGCGCTGGTGTATGGGTTTGCGGCGGTTTGTGTGCCGCCGCCGCTGGTGAGGGTGGCGAGGAAGCTGGTGATTGCGGGGGCTGAAGGTTCGGCGGTTGCTGTGCCGGTCAAGGTGGCTACGGTTATCGGGTTCCCGTTTGGGTATTCGGTGGTGGGGGCGAAATTGGCGGAGGTGGAGGCGGCGATTGGGGATGGGGCGGACGAGCTGGATATCGTTATCAATTTGGTCGCTTTGAAGGAGGGGGATTGGGATTTGCTGGAGGAGGAGATGCGGGTGTTGACGGAGCGCGCGCATGGCGCGGGGAAGATAGTAAAGGTAATTATCGAAAGTGGGGTGCTGACGGATGAGGAGGTGATACAGTGCTGTGAAGTGTATAGCCGCGTTGGGGTCGATTTTTTAAAGACTTCGACGGGGTATGCGGAAAAAGGGGCTAGTTTGGAGGCGGTAAGGTTGATGCGGAAGCACTTGCCTTCCGGGGTCAAAATCAAGGCTTCGGGGGGGATTCGGGATTATGCTTTTGCGGCGGCGCTGGTGGAGGCTGGTGCGGATAGGTTGGGGTGTAGCGCGAGTGTGGCGATAGTGGGCGGTGAGCATGCCGGGCCGGGCGGGTATTAGGATTTGGCCGGTATTTTGCATATATCTGAAAAAACTTGTTATGTATAAAGTTTTCTTTATTGTTTTATTGGTGGTGGCTCAGCGGGTATCGGCCCAGACGGATTCAGGGTCGGTTGTTGTGGTGAAGGACCCACGGGTCGATCTGTTGATGAAGAAACAGATCGAGATCAATGAGGAGACGACGAAGGATACGCGGCGGAATATGCCGGGTTTCCGGATACAGGTAATCAATTCTCCGGATCGGAATAAGGTGTTTGCGGCAAAGGCGAAGGTCTATCAGGAGTTTCCTGATATGAAACCTTACTTGTTGTATCAGGCGCCGAATTATAAATTGAAGGTGGGGAATTTCAAGACGCAGGAGGAAGCGGAAGAGGCGCAAAAGCAGCTGGAGCGTTTCTTTTCGACGGGGTTGTATGTTGTGAGGGATATCATCGAGGTGAGGGTGGGTGACCTGCCGAAGGATAGTACGACGCCTTAATGTGCGAATGATTACATTTGTGGTCGTAAACTTTCGACTCAATATCCATGCTAAAAGAAAAGATCCAGCAACTTGCTAAGCAATACGCCCCTGATTTCATATCTATAAGGCATCATTTGCATGCCCATCCTGAATTGTCCTACCAGTAGTTTCAGACTTCCAAATTTGTACAACAGAAGCTAACGGAGATCGGCATCCCTTTTCAGGTGATGGCGGGGACGGGTGTCGTCGGTTTGCTGAAGGGGAAGAATCCGGAGAAGCGGGTGGTGGCGTTGCGTGCGGATATGGATGCGCTGCCGATCAAGGAAGAGAATAATGTCCCTTATAAATCGAAGAACGAGGGGGTGATGCACGCCTGCGGGCATGATGTGCATACGACGGTGCTGCTGGGCGCTTCGAGGATTTTGCATGAGCTGCGGGAAGACTGGGAAGGAACGGTGAAGCTGATCTTTCAGCCGGGGGAGGAGAAGAATCCGGGAGGGGCGAGCCTGATGATCAAGGAGGGGGTTCTGACCAATCCGCAGCCGCAGGCGATTTTTGGACTGCATGTGCATCCGGGTTTGGAGATCGGGAAGCTGAGCTTCAGGGGTGGGATGGTGATGGCCAGCGCAGACGAGATTTATATTACGATCAAGGGGAAGGGCGGTCACGCAGCTGCGCCGCATCTGACCGTGGATACGATACTGGTGGCTTCTCACCTGGTGGTGGCGTTACAGCAGATCATCAGCCGGAACAGGAATCCGCTGTCACCTTCGGTGTTGTCGATTACGTCGGTGCAGGGGGGATATACGACGAATGTGATCCCCAGCGAGGTGAAGCTGATGGGGACGTTCAGGGCGATGGACGAGGAGTGGCGATTCCGGGCGCACGAGCTGATCCGGAAGCAGGCGACGGAGCTGGTGCATAGTATGGGGGCGGAGATAGATCTGCATATCGACGTCGGGTATCCGATGGTCTATAATAATGAAGCGTTGGACAAGGTGGCGCGGACGGAAGCCAGGGAATTTATGGGAAGGGAGAAGGTGCTGGAGACGGAGGTGAGGATGGGCGCGGAGGATTTCGGGTATTATACGCAACAGATCCCGGGGTGCTTTTACCGGTTGGGGGTGATGAATGTCGAAAAAGGAATTACGTCGGGGGTGCATACGCCGACTTTCAATATCGATGAGAGTGCGATCGAGATTGGCGCGGGGATGATGGCGTGGATGGGGGCGAAGGTCAATTTTTAACCTTGAAGAGGAAATTGGTAGTGTCGTTTAGGATCGAATAGTTTTCCGGGTATTGTTTTTTTATCCCTTTTATATAGCGGTAGGCCTTGATAATTTCCTTCCGGGTCGAGTAGATCGTGATCGGCCGCAGGGCAAGGTGGGCCCAGCCATGTCTGGAATAGGGTCTTGAGCCGTCCGCTCTTCGAAGGTGGCGGACCCAGCTGGCAGTGATGCCGTTGAAGGAAGTGGGGATCGA
>JAFDYG010000487.1 GCA_018267545.1 Bacteroidota bacterium | reverse complement strand
ACCGTCTGCTCGGTGCCCTGAAACGCCAGGTTGAACCCGGTCGTGTCCACCGGCACACCCGCCGCTCTGGCCGTATCCTTCATCTTGGCCGCAGCCGCGTCGGCCGCCGCCTTGCGGGCCATCACCTGCGCAATCGAGTCATCCCTCCGCTTGGTCAGGGCCTGCGCCTCATTGCTGCTCTTTGTAGAGGTAAAAAGATAAACGAAAAGAAGAACACCCAACAACACAAACCCAATAATCGTATTGCGATCCATTCCCATGATAGATTTTTTAGGAAGTGCAAAGATAGGGGTTTGACAGGTAGTTACCCCCTGATATCCGGCGAAATCAGCGCTCTGCACGGCGAGCCCCGAAACAATCCCGGTAGGCAGCCAGCCAACAACCCGGCGCCTATATCATCTCACTCTGTAACAAAGGATTCTTTACCGCACTCTTGGCCTCCGCAAACTCCTTGGCCGCCTTTACAAAATGGACAAAAATCGGCTGCGGACTCTCCACCGTACTCTTCAGCTCCGGATGATACTGTACCCCAATAAAGAAAGGATGATTCGGTAATTCGATGATCTCCACCAGCCCGCTTTCGGGGTTAGAACCGCTAGGAACCATCCCAGCCTGCTCGAACTGACCGAGATAAGCATTATTAAATTCCCAACGATGACGATGTCTTTCGGAGATTTCAGTCTTATTATCGTAGATCCGTGACGCCAACGACCCCTCCTTAAGCGCGCAGGGATAAGAACCCAGCCGCATCGTTCCACCCTTGGCCGTCACCTTCTTCTGCTCTTCCATCAGGTCGATCACCGGGTGAGGCGTATGAACGTCCATTTCGGTAGAATGCGCATCCTTCAGTCCCAATACATTACGGGCATACTCGATGACCGCCATCTGCATCCCCAAACATATCCCGAAGAAAGGCAGCTTGTTTTCCCTGGCGTATTTGACGGCAATGATCTTGCCTTCTACCCCGCGATGACCAAAACCAGGCGCCACCAGCAATCCATCCAGGTTGCCCAGCTTCTCGGCCACGTTCTCGGGCGTAATAAATTCACTATGCACATTCACCACCTGCACCTTGCACTCGTTCATCGCCCCCGCATGGACAAAGGATTCTAGGATGGATTTGTAGGCGTCCTGCAGCTCGATGTATTTTCCAATCAGACCGATCGTAACCCGGTTCTTCGGATATTTCAGCTTATCCAGGAACTCTTTCCACTTACCCAGCTCCGGCTCATGGTAATGAGTGATATTCATCTTTTTCAGACAGATGATGTCGAGCTTCTCCCGCATCATCGTCAACGGAACTTCATAAATGGTAGGCGCATCCGCAGCTTCGATAACCGCTTCCGGCTTGACGTTACAAAACAGGGCTATCTTCTTGCGGATATCCGGACTCAAAGGCTCCTCCGTCCGGCAGACGATGATATCAGGATGTACCCCTTCCTGGCTCAGCAGCTTGACGCTATGCTGAGTCGGTTTGGTCTTCAATTCCTTCGCCGCCTTCAGATAAGGGATAAGCGTCAGATGGATAACCACGACGTCTTCCTCCGGCATCTCCCATTGCAGCTGACGAACGGCTTCGATAAACGGCAGCGATTCGATATCGCCCACCGTACCACCCAGCTCTGTAATGATAATGTCGTATTTATTCCCCTGGCCAAGCAGCAGCATCCGGCGCTTGATCTCATCGGTAATATGAGGGATGACCTGGACCGTCTTACCCAAATAAGCCCCTTCCCGCTCCTTATTGATAACCGTCTGATAGATCCTGCCCGTCGTCACATTATTGGCCTGGGAAGTATAGAGATTGAGGAATCGCTCGTAATGGCCCAAGTCCAGATCCGTCTCCGCCCCGTCTTCGGTCACATAACACTCGCCATGCTCATATGGGTTCAAAGTCCCCGGATCCACATTGATATAAGGGTCGAACTTCTGAATCGTTACTCTCAAACCCCTTGCCTGCAACAACTTCGCCAGCGAAGCCGCAATAATTCCCTTACCTAACGAAGAAGTGACGCCCCCTGTAACAAAAATATACTTAGCCATATAATGGTCAATTAATTTATTATTAAATGCGTTGTTGTGTTATGGGCGACAGGCGAAAAACAATAAATTTACGTCCTCGAACCCGCTCTCCAGTCTCTTGCAAAAAAAGCATCGGTCCGGCTCAATCGCGTTGAGCCCGATCCGCTAATTTGACCTGCCAATAAGTGATAGAAAATATTCCTCAGGAGGTCATGCAAAGCTACACCAAATTCCTTTCCTGAAAAAATACGTGTGGATAATTTGAGTATATCGTACTGCCCTCAAACTCAAATCGGCCGAGCCAGCCATAATTAACAAGGCCAGCTAATTTTAGCTGGCCTTGCCTCATTTCTATTACTTTAATTTCAATTTTTACCTAAACGCCGCAAGAGAATAGCTAGATCTGGGTTTTTCATCCAGCGGTTCAGGAGCTCCGTTCCGTGAAATCTCCTTATTTGCAGTCTTTTCTGAAGAGTTGATCTTTACTGCATGTAGAACCGCGATCGACGCAATCTCTGCAACTAGTACGAGGGCTGTCAGGGTTTTTCCTTTCTTCATGGTTAAAATGGATTGGATTTATAGTTTTTTAGGTCTGGACATACGAAAAATCGCTCTAGCCGGATTCTCTTTCTATACCTCATTTGTCTTATTTGGTCACAAAGTTACGGCCGGCTTAATTCAAACGCAAGATAATACCTCTTTATTTTGCCTGCAACGTAGATTCCGGCTTGATTCTTAGGGACTTTACGAGGTTTCCCCCATGCCAGACGCTTTTATAACCCCCTAACAATCATTTATATATATAATTAATTAAAATTTATTCCCAGCAAAAATTTTATTAATTTGTCCATCTATCCGATAACTATGAAAGCAAGCCTGTTCATTGCCTGTACCCTATTCATCTGCTCATCCGCCTTTTCACAGGCAAAATCTTATTTTCCCAAACCCTCCCTTTCTACCCTTCCCTCCATTACCATCCACCTTCACGAGGAAGACGCCCCCGCGCAAGCCACTACCCGGAGCTCTTTCACCCATTTCGAAGTCCTCGACCAACGCCCGGATACCGCCCGCATCGGCGTCCATACCAATAAGTCCTCCGTCAGACACCCCCGCGACCGGCAGCTGGTATTCGACAAACCAGCCAATACCGCCATCGAAAGCTGGCTAAACCAACACTTCACAAAGTCCGACGGCCCCTATACCGCCCTGATCGTCCTTAGAACCCTCTGGCTCTCGGACGCCAAGTACCTCAAGGAAGACCTCAAACGATATCCCGGTTTACAGCTGGAGCGAACCCATATCCGCCTCAAAGCCGAAGTCTACGCCGGACGAGACGGCAATTATATGCCCATCTTCCGGTTCGATACCCTCTTTTATACCATTAAATCCGTTTATTCTATCCGTAGCCCCTATACCGACTGGGACGAAGACCTGGCAGCCCTCCTCGCCAACCTGGCCGACAGCGCTTCGGCCATCGCCAGCCGAAAACAAGCCGGCAGCCTTTCCATCCCCCTGGCTGCAATCCACGAGTTCAACGCCTCCCGCTTCGACCCTCCCATCGACGACAATGCCCCCCTGACTCCCGGCGTATACGCCAGCTTCGAAGAGTTCAGGAATAATACTCCCTCGATACAAAATTTTGAGATAAAAAGAGAAGGTACCCTGCACTTGCTCTATATCACCGAGCCCGGCGGGTCTTACTATTCCCACGATGCATGGGGATATTGTGACGGAAAAAATATCTATGTCATGCGCGACGGCATCCTCCGGCTCGCCTGGAAAGAAGGCAAAGCCTATTACTTTTATACCACCCCCGTCGCCGGCAGCATATCTCCCGGCCTGGTAGCCGTAGAGTATCGAAACCGCTTTATCTATACGGTAGATATGGACACGGGAATCATTTACTAATCCCTCGCAATCTTATCATAGCTCGCCACCAACCCCTTAATCAGGGAAGAGCTAAAGCCCTGATGCTCCATCTCATTCAACCCCGCTATCGTACACCCTTTAGGAGTAGTCACCTTGTCTATTTCCTGCTCCGGATGAGAGCCCTTTTTCAATAACAATTCCGCTGCCCCCTTAACCGTCTGCGCCGCAATCAGATTCGCCGTCGCTGCGTCGAATCCGATCTCGATTCCCCCCTGGATGTTCGCCCGGATATACCGCATGGCAAAAGCCGTCCCACAAGCACCCAGCACCGTCGCCGCATCCATCAGCTTCTCCTCGATCTTCACCGCCTTACCCAATTGGTCGAAGATCTCCAGCACATACTGCACCTGCTCCTCCGGCACATTCCTCGAAACAGCGATACAAGTCATGCTCTCCTGGATCGCAATCGCCGTATTCGGCATCGCGCGCACCACAGGAACTTTCCCGCCCAGCTGTCCCGCAATATGATCGATGGTTACACCGGTCACCACGGAGACCAATAGGTGCTTCCCCTCCTGGAACTCGTGCTTCAGCGAAGAAAGGATATCATTGACTTGAAAGGGTTTTACCGCCAGGATAACCAGGTCGGCATAACGAACCGCTTCCTCGTTCTTGTCACTGACCAATACCCCCTTCCGCTCCAGGTGGTTCAGCGTCTGTATATTTCTCTTGGTAATAAGGATATGCTTGGGCGAAACAAACCCACTCTGTATCAACCCTTCTGCAATTGCAGTCCCCAGGTTGCCGCCTCCGATGATGGCGATCTTCTTATTCATAAATAGCTCGCTTTTGAAAGATAATTCCTCACATAATCTCCCACTCCTTCCTCCAACGTATAAAATGCTTCTTTATAACCCGCATCCCGCAGCTTCTGCATCTTCGCTTCAGTAAAGTATTGGTACTTATCACGGATATCCTCGGGCATATCTATATACTTGATCTTCGCCGGCAAGTCCAGCCCCGCATACGTCGCCTTCACCAAATCCTCGAACGACCGGGCCTGTCCGGTACCCAGATTGTAAAGCCCCGAAGCCGGTCGATGCTCCATCAGCCAATAACAAATCTTGATCACATCCTTCACATACACAAAGTCCCGCAGCTGCTGCCCATCCTTGAAGTCCGGCCGATGCGACCTGAACAGCTTTACCTCTCCGTCTTTTTTAATCTGATTAAACGAATGAAAGATAACACTCGCCATCCTGGCCTTATGATATTCGTTCGGCCCGTAAACATTAAAAAACTTCAACCCCGCCCAGAAAGGAGGCGTCGCAGTCTGCTGCAATGCCCACTTGTCGAATTCGTTCTTGGATACGCCATAGGGATTCAAAGGCTTCAGCTGCTGCTCCAATCCATGACGGTCGTCATATCCCAATTCCCCCGCACCATAGGTAGCCGCCGAAGAAGCATAGACCAGCCCGACTCCCTCCGTACTACACCACGACCAAACTTTCTTCGAATACTCCACGTTCAATCGCTCATGGATCGAATAGTCGAACTCGGTCGTATCCGTCCGCGCACCGATATGAAACACAAACCTGACATTCGGCCTGTTCTCCGCCAGCCAGTCGAAAAAGCCGTCCCGCTCCACCGTAAAGGCGTATGCCTTCCCGGATAGATTCGGCGCCTTATCCGCAGAACCAAACTCATCCACGAGTATCAAATCGGTATATCCCTGCTGATTCAAATAACCGACCAGGCAGCTGCCGATAAAACCGGCAGCCCCGGTGACGACGATATATTCTTTCTGCGCAACCATGATTATTCCATTTCTACCAGCTTGGCCATATAATTCTCAATGCTCCGGTCATACCTGTCCTTCCATTCCACCACAGTACCCCAGTCCTCACCATTGACGGTCCACTCGCCACCGGTAACCGTACCCAGAAGAGCAGCGGGGAAATTCCCCAGCGCCTTTTTGAAGGCTTCCACCGAAGCGGCAGCCACACTCACCACTACCCGGCTCTGAGCTTCTCCAAACCAATAGGCATCCGCACGGATCCCCTTGTCCGAAGCCTTTACGTCGAAACCCAGGCCACGCGGGAAAGCCGACTCCGCAAGCGTGACGAACAGACCACCTTCGCTCACATCGTGCGCACTCTGAACCAGCTTCTTTGCAATCAGGTCGGCCACCTTCTCCTGCAGCTTTGCCTCTTCTTCGAGGTCGAAGTGCGGAGCAGGACTGAATTCGACTTTCTTTATCTTATGCAAATACTCCGAAGAGCTGATATCGTTATAAACGACCCCCAATAAGAAAATCGCATCGCCTTCTTCCTTGAAGTCCAGCGTCATCTTGTCCTTGACACTTTCCAGCAGCCCCACCATGCCGATGGTCGGCGTCGGATATACGGCTCCGTCAGGGCTCTGGTTGTAGAAGCTGACGTTACCACCCGTAACCGGCGTATCGAAACGGCGGCAGGCGT
>JAFDYG010000486.1 GCA_018267545.1 Bacteroidota bacterium | reverse complement strand
GAAAGCCCATTGCTTACCAGTAAAATGTGGATGAGGAAAAATAGGAGTCCAAATAGAAGCCATCGGCTGGCCAGCTGCTTGTAAAAGCAAAACAAGATGATGGGAATACCGATCGGGTGGATCCACATCCATCCGGGTACGGCCTCGGTTTTTTGAAAAGGGTAGGGGTATAGATAAGAGAGTTGGATCGGGACGATGCATTTGGTAAAATATTCGCTGATGGTATAAAAGAACAGCGGTATTCGCTGGTAGACGGAATAAAAGCCTTCTCCGCCTTCGATTTTTTGGGATTGGATGGAAATCAGGCCAAACAAGACGGATAAGATGAAGATGGGAAGCTTTTCGAGCCAGACCATTTTATTTCGCAGGCTTCTGCCGTAAACGTGGTCCATCAGCAATAGACAAAGGGGGAGCAATACCGCTTGCTCCTTTGCGCCGAAGGATAGGATAAAGAATAAGAGGGTCAGGTAAAAATGAATATGCCTGCGGGTTACGATATATCTTCGGTAACAGCTTATGGCCAATAAATAAAACAATGCATAAAGGGTTACCTTGGAAGCGCCTACCCATGCTACCGGCTCGATGTTGATGGGTAAGATCGCAAATAGCAGGGCCGTGACAAAGGCCGTTTGCCGGATTTGAGGAGGTGAAAAGCCGGAGATGTCGGCCGTGACATTCTTTATGAAGTAATAGACCAGTATCGAATTGATTAAATGCAGGGCCAGACCGGCGAGGTGATAGTAGCCTGCATTATATTGAAAGAATGTGTAAAGGGAGGTGTAGTACAGCTGGTTGAGCGGTGCGTACTGCCCATAATAATATTCTGTAAAGATAGAGGTGATATTACGTCCGGTAAGACCATCTTCGGTATAATGGTTGGTAACGAACCACTGGTCGTCCCAGCCTATCAGGAAATGGAATTGGTAAACCGGCCAGTAAACAATTACTGCGCAGGATAAGATGATAGTAATATAGACGAGCTCCGCTTTGAGCAAACGGGCCTGCATATAGATAAGGATTGGTGTATTAAGGATAGCTTTCTAAAGCTAATTTTATTTCTCCTATTATGAGGATTGTTTTGATGGTGAATAAGGGTTTTCGAGTATATAAAAAACCCGCCGGCTTGAAGTCCGGCGGGTTGTGTTCTTTGGTTCTATGAGTTCTTAGTGCTGCTGGTCCGCTTGCAGGGTCCAGTCGGGCCGAACCCAGTGGCAGGTATAGCCGTATGGATGTTTCTGCAGATAATTCTGGTGTTCTTCTTCTGCGACCCAGAATTCGGTGGCGGGTACTACTTCGGTTACGATGGGGCCGGGCCATATCTTGGAGGCCGTCATTTCAGCGATCAGCTTCCGGGCCGTTTCCTTTTGTTCTTCGTCCAGGTAGAAGATGGCCGAACGATAAGAAGTGCCGATGTCATTGCCTTGCCTGTTTTTTGTGGTAGGGTCGTGGATCTGGAAGAAAAATTCCAGGAGCTGGCGATAAGGGAGCTTGTCCGCATCGAATTTTATCTCTATGCCTTCGGCGTGTGTGCCGTGATTCCTGTATGTTGCGTTGGGAACGTCGCCTCCCGTGTAGCCTACGACTGTGGACAAGACGCCCGGCACTGCACGGATGAGTTCTTCAACACCCCAGAAACAGCCGCCGGCAAGGATTGCTTTTTCTATTTTCATAAATCTTATTTTAGAGTTAGACTAACAATTTTAATGATTCGGAATTAATACAGTATCTGAGACCGCTGGGAGGAGGGCCATCAGGGAAGACGTGTCCCAGGTGGGCGTCGCATGTATTACACATCACTTCGACGCGGGTCATTCCCCAGGAAGTATCCTTCTCATACTTGATGGCATTCTCCTTTATTGGCTGGCTAAAGCTGGGCCATCCGGTGCGGGAATCGAATTTGATCGTCGAATCGAACAGTTCCGTTCCACAGCATGAGCAGCTATATTTTCCCGGGTCATAGCGACTGCAGAGCTCACCGCTAAAACGGGCTTCGGTCCCTTTTCTCCGGGTGATGCGATACTGTTCGGGTGTGAGCAGGGCCTTCCATTCTTCGTCTGTCTTTTCAACCCTTTTGTCGGGGACAGGGTTGCCTTTTGTTGCGAATCCGAGGACGTCATTCCAGTTTAGCATATTATTCCTTTTTTCTTCTTATAATGACAATATGTGTTCCAACTGTTCGGGGGCTATTATTCATGAGAAAATGGCTGAGTGGAGGCAAGGTTCGGCCATTTCGTCTGTTCTACCATGTCAATTTACGAAATTTCGACAGGAAGGAGCCAAAGGGGGGCCGGTTAAAAGAATTCGTGTTTTTTGGCCCGGTGTGTATAACAGAAGGGACGGCAGCAAGCTTTTCGGTTTAGCTCATCGATCAATTCTGTCGAAGGAGGCTCGATACCAGGTCGGAATACTGGCTCCTGTGATTTATAGGTGCCGGGAAGCTTGACAATGAGAGGGACTTTCCTGGGAAAGAGAGGCGCGGTAAGGCTCGGTGTGTACATGATAATTGGACAGCTTTTGCGCTTGCGTATTCCAGTTCCATGCCATTTATGTATGCATTGAAAGATAATGATTTAGGAAAAGGTTTGCTAAGAACGATAACGATATTTCGCGATTTGACGGAAAGAATTGGTGTTAAATCGAGAGGGGCAGCTCTGCGGTTTGACTCCAGTAGTCGATGAATGTCTTTATTTTAAATAGGGTGTTGCTGTAGCTCGCCGGCTTTTTTATAAAGCTGCTGGCACCGGCCGAATAGCAGGCTTTAATCTCTTCGGGTTGGGCACTTTCGCTGAGGACGATGATCGGGGTGGACTCGTAGCCTTGTTCTCCCCGGAGCTGTGCGATCAGATCGAGTGCGGTATATGGGCGGGCATTCATGGAGAGCAGGATGAGGTGCGGCTTATTGCCGGATTCTTTTAAATAAAGGGGTAACTCGGAGGGAGAGACGAATTCGATAACGGCTTTGGGCCAATCTTTTTGAAAGTTTTCCTGGGTAAGGAAGCGATCGTCTTCGTCGTTCTCTATCATTAATATTTTAGGATCCATCGAAAAGTCGGTTGGTTGGGCTGAAGGTAGTTAAATATTTTAACAAATGTACCCGCCTACAGCGGGTTCACTTGTTTGGGATGACGTTGTAAATACAGCTTGGCCGATTCGCTCATGGTGATAATGGCTCCGCCCAGAATGACGATATCTTTTATGACCAGTCTACCACGGCCAGAAAGGTAGGGGAAGCCCCATTGCTGGTCGGTCAGGTGGGGGACCCAGCTTTCGGGAGTGGTGAAGAGAAAGGAGAGGGTACCCAGCGTCATGATAAAGACCAGTATGCTGGCGATCATGCTGATGAAGGGGACGACGCGGTAGGCGGCAACCAGGATGGCAAGGGCTACCAGGAAAATTCCCAGACCGATGGAGAAGCCATAGGTATTATTGGCTTCGTGCCATTGGTGATTGACTTCGATCAGTTCACCTTCCTTATTGATATGTGATTTGTATTCTGCGGGATGGCTGTAAAAGAAGGACATAAAGGGGCTATTGGCGACAAAAGGAACAATTCCGTCTGCTTCATAGGTAAAGAACTTAAGGCTTCCTATCCAGAGGAAGACGACGACGATTCCAAATCTAACGGCTTTTTTTCCGAGTGTATCGAGGTTGGCGATGGCCCTTGCAAATGATTGTTTCATGGTATGTTGTTTTGACCATACAAAGTTACAATGGGCTGACAGGCAAGAACATGGACGAAAAGTGACGTTATTTGGACAAATCTGCCACGATGGAGATTCCGGTTTTGTCCCGGAAGGCCTGAGGGGAGACCTTGGTCAGCTTCTTGAAAACCCGGCTGAAGTAGAATTCGTCCTGAAAATTCAAGGCATATGCAATTCCCTTGATGCTTTGCCGGGTGAGGTGGAGCTTCTTTTTGGCTTCGAGGATCAATCTTTCCTGGATGAGCTGTGAAGGCGTCTTTTTGAAGTAGCGTACGCTTCGTTTGGTCAGGTTGTTTGGTGTCATGACCAGCAGCTTTGCGTAGTCGTTGGGTTTGTGCAGGGTAAGGAAATGCTGGTCGAGGAGGGTTCTGAATTGCTCCATCTGTTCGTCTTTTTCCGCGATGGCTGCCGGGGCCGCCAATTGCCTGGTCTTGATGCTGCTGGACTTGGCGAGGAGCAGCTGAAGATAGGAGCGCAGGACGATTTCGGACGGTGTCTTGTCGTTGATCTCTTTGTGCAGCTGACCGATCAGCTGTTTGAAATTGCCGGTCTCCTCTTTGGTAAGGGGAACGACAGGCTGAAGATAAATGTTATTGAAGAGCAGTCCGTTGCAGGCGACCTCCGACCGGTGGTACTCGATGCAGTAAAAGTCGCCGTGAAAGCGGAGCAGGGTGAAGTGCAGGGGGGCTTCCGGCTCGATATAAATGTGCTGAAGGGGAGTGGAGAAGAGGAGGGCGGGAGCCTGGAAGGGGAAGGCGCCGAAGTCGGCGTGATAGATGCCGGAGCCGGCGGTTACGTGGATGATGGTGTACTCTGAAAATTGGGTGGAGGTATCGAGGGGATTCTCGGAGGAGTCTTGCAGACCTAATAGATATTCACCCGTAGTGGAGTATACTTCTTTCATTCCCGGTAAAGATAAAATAAAATCGCCCGGTGTCGATCACCGGGCGATTTGTTAGATGTAATAGTTTAGGCCTTTGTCGGGGCGGCAAGGGGTAAATAGGTTGCGGGGTACAGTTTCCGGAACATGCTATAGGTGACCGTTACCATGATAAAGGCAACGATGGCGTCGATTGCGGCGGCAAAGTTCAGTACGGCGAGCTTGGAGAAAAAGGCGAAGAGGATGTCAAAGAACACGCCGGCAAACACCCATTCTTTAAGGCGGAGGAATCTGTTTGGGGTGAGGAGGACGGCGATGCCGGAGAGCTTGGCGACGCCGAGGATATAGATGAAATGAGCGGGGTAGCCCAGCTTTACAGTAATGTCCCAAACGATGGGGTTCTTTGTCAGCTCGAAAAAGCCGCTGCTTCCAAACCATAAAGAGGTCAATGCTGCGCCTATCCAATAGATTGTTTTTGCTGTCTTCTGTTTCATAACTTTTGATTTTTTTGGTTGATTGATAAATCAAAGTTGCGTCGATGTTTTGGGGTGTCCACCGGCATTCCCGTGAAGTAGGCAAATTGGAGGGTGGGATAGGCATTGGTGTCTGTGAGAAGGATGGGGGATGTCAAAAAGAAGGGTGGGAGGGGGTCTAAATGAACATGCCCGCCGGTTGGGCGGGCATGTTTTGTTGAGGCTTAATCGTTATTGCGGGCGATCGGAGGGTTTGGAGGAAAGGTTGCCATTTTCATCTACATAGGCCAGCATCTCTGTCCAGTCGTGATGGCCTTTGTTTTGTTTGCGGTCCTGTTTTTTCTCCATCTTCTCCTTGCGTTTTTGGCGCTTGTTTCGTTCCCGCTCACGTTTGTTCCAGGTTTCTGCCATTCGATTCTCCCTTTTTTTCCCAGATAGTGCAAAAACCAATCCCGATTGACATTCTAAGCTATATCTACATGATTGTCAATAGCAGCCTGTATATGGACGGTAGACAAAATGTCTCGTTGTTCCTGGTTTAAACGTCATATAGACGTTTTTGGGAAAAGCCGGGTGCCGGTGTGTCAGTAGCGATCTACTTCGATGATGGCGTCGGCAAAGGCTTTGGGCGCTTCCTGGGGAAGATTGTGTCCAATGCCGCCGGTAATGGTTCTATGGGTGTATTTTCCGGAGAATTTTTTTGCGTAAGATGTTTCCGGTGGATGTGGCGCGCCGTTCTCGTCGCCTTCGAGGGTGATGGTCGGAACGGTGATAATTGGGCCTGCGTATAGCTTCGTTTCGATAGTGTCGTATTTCGATTCGCCTTCGGCGAGGCCTAGGCGCCAGCGGTAATTGTGTATGACGATGTCGACGTGGTCGGGATTGTCAAGGGAAGCTGCGCTACGGTCGAAGGTAGCGTCGTCGAAATTCCATTTTGGAGAGGCGAGTTTCCAGATCAGCCTGGCAAAGTCGCGGCGATATTTTTCGTAACCTTCTTTACCGCGCTCCGTAGAGAAATAGTATTGATACCACCATTGAAATTCGGCTGCGGGCGGTAGCGGGGCTTTACCGGCGTCCCTGTTTGTGATCAGGTAGCCGCTTACGGATACGAGCGCCTTGGTCCGTTCGGGCCATAGGGCGGCGATGACGTTTGCGGTGCGGGCGCCCCAATCGAAGCCGGCGAGGATGGCTTTTGCAATTTTTAGTGCGTCCATCAACGCGATGATGTCGAGCGCGACGACGGATTGCTGGCCGTTGCGTGGTGTGGTGCTGGATAGGAAGCGGGTGGTGCCGTGGCCACGTAGGTGGGGGATGATGACACGATAGCCTTTGGCGGTGAGCAGCGGGGCGACTTCGGCGAAGCTGTTGATGTCGTAAGGCCAGCCGTGCAGGAGGATGACTACTGGGCCGGTGGAGGGGCCGGCGTCTACATAGCCGATGTTGAGGAGTCCTGCATCGATTTGTTTTAGCGGACCGAGAGAGGGGCGCGTGCCGGCAAAGGAGGACGGAGATGGGCTGTGTGTTGAATTCATGCTGGGCGAAGTATTTGGAATGTCGATTTTAATTCCGGCGAGTGTCATGGCGGCCGTGGCGGCGCTTCCGAGGAAGCGCCGGCGGCTTTGGCTGTCTTGATTCATGGAGAGAATTTTTAGCGGAAGAGTTTACACAAGGTTGATTTCGACGTCGACGTTGCCTTTTATGGCTTTTGAATAGGGACATGTTTTTTCCCCTGCCTCTATGAGGGCCATGGCCGTCTCGCGGTCGATGCCGGGGAGGCTGATATTTAGCCGGGCGCTCAGTGAAAAGCCGTCGGAACCGTAACGGAGGTCGACTTCGGCGTCGATGGCTGTGTCTGCGGGCAGCTCGACCCGCCTTTTTCGTGCTTCGATTTGCATTGCGCCTTCGAAGCAGGCCGACCAGCCGGCGGCAAAGAGCTGTTCGGGATTGGTGCCGGTACCCCCGGTGCCGGGAGTCGAGAGGGTGATGTTCAGGTTGCCGTCGGAGCTATGGGATACGCCGTGTTCCCGGCCGCCGGTCGTGTGTGTTTGTGCCGTGTACAATACTTTGGGCATAACTTGTGCTTCCATGATTGTAATTTTTTAAGGTGTTTAATTTATCTATCCGAAGGTGAAATCAAATACTTCTGCGCCCGGGGCCATAAATTCGATTTCGAAATCGTGGTCCTGGATGGGGTAGGATTGACGAATGAGCTGATACATCCGTTGTTCGGTGACTGTTCCGTTCCCTTCGCTGTCTATATCGACCCCGTGTGCGTCACCGGGCGGCATTCCGTCGATAAGGACGCGGAAACGTATGCCGGTTCCGGGTTTTGCAAGCCCCATGATAAGGTTTACGTCTCGGGCGTGAAAACGGTACCGAAGCTTTCCGTTGCTTTCGTTCGATACATTGCCTTCTTTGCCCAGCGTCCAGTTTCCTGAAAGGGCCCAGTCGTTGAGCTGCAGCCGGGAGGGATAGCTATAGAGCCTCGGTTTGTCTGCTTTTGCTCCGGGGGATACGAAATTCTGGGTGCGGTCGTAGCCCAGGAAGTTTTCGGGAGACTGCAGATTGTTCCAGTCGGCGGCTGCTTCGGAGCCGGTGGCTTCTACCGGGGCGAGATCGCCGCTGACACTTTTGACACCGGACTCGGTCAGCAGCTGCTGGATGACCTTTTCCGACTCATCATAGCTGCCTTCACCGAAGTGGTGGTAGCGGATACGTCCTTTGGCATCGACGAAATAGAGGGCCGGCCAGTAATTGTTGTCGAAAGCACGCCATACGGCATAGTTGTTATCCATGGCGACGGGAAAACCAATCTTCATATCTTTTATAGCCCATCGGACGTTGTCGATCTCCTTCTCGAAAGAAAACTCCGGTGTATGTACGCCAATTACCACCAGCCCCTGCTGCTTATACTTTTCGGCCCAGGCATTGACATAGGGCAGGGTGCGCCGCCAGTTGATGCAGGTATAGGTCCAGAATTCAAAGAGGACTACCTTTCCGCGCAGATCGGCTGCAGCGAGAGGTTGCGTGTTGAGCCAGGCCGTAGCGCCGCTGAGGGAAGGCAGCTGGCTTTCGCCCGGGGACGCGGCCATGATGCCCATGAACAATGCTGCCAGGAACATATAGTTAAGTTTTTAGACAGATTAATGCTGCAATACGACCAGCGGCTTTCCTTTTTCTACTACGTAGGTAGCGAGCTCGGCTGCGTTTGTCGTGCCAATGTTTCTGGCCGAGTGGAAGATGCCTGCGGGGACGAACAGGACGTCGCCGGCTTTTAGGGTTACTGCTGGTTTGCCTTCGAGCTGATACTCCAGCGTTCCTTCGAGGACATAGATGATCTCTTCGCCCGGGTGTTTGTGGCTGGGGGCGAGTACCCCAGGGCCAAAGTCGATGCGTACCTGGACGGCTTCGCGGCCGGGGATGCTAATATCGTGCTGCTGGAGGTTGGTGCGTTTGAGGCCAGACTGCTGCGCCATGACAGAGGTGGAGGCCAGGGCGAGGGCGGCCAACGGGGCGAGAATTTTACGATTGTACATCGGATATCATTTTATTTACGATGAGCCAGGTGTCACCGAATTTGTGAAAGGATAGCAGCTCGGCATAGTTGAAGTCGTACATCTTTACCTGGACCTTTGCTACTGCAATAGAGTTGACGATCTCGATGGCGATGATGTCTCCGCTGAAAGGTTTACCGGAGTCTTTGGGGCTTTGGCGATTTGCCACGCCGTCCAGGTATTGGGCGAGCGTTTTATAATAAGGCTGACCTTTGACGTCTCCGAAGAGCAAGGTGCCTTCGAAGTAGGCTTTTTCCAGGAGCTTGGTGTCTCCTTCATAAATGCCTTTGAAATAGATATTGTCGAGGACTGCGGCAATGGCGGCGGAGTCAGTGGTGTAGCTTTTCATTTTGCTTGATTTTTTACTTCTTTCTTTCGGCAGTGATACCCTTTTTACGGAGCTGGGCGACTTGTTCCCCTGCGAAGCCCCAGTCGTCCAGGTCGATTTCCTGGATGACTACATGCGTAAGCTGGGGATCTTTGTTGAGCGTATCGGTGATGAGATCGGTTACTCCTTTAATCAGGGTGGCCTTCTGTTCGGGGGTGACGCCTTCGCGCGTGATCTCTATTTTAACGTAGGGCATAAAAAAGTGTTTTTTGTTTTGTCAAATCGACACTACAAAGTAAAGACGGAAAGAAGGGGCGATTGCGTGATGTGGATCACACTTTTTCGCGCAGCAGCTGGCGGGCCAGGTGGATCCTGCTTTTGGTGGTCCCGACGGCGGTTTCCGTGATAGCGGCGATCTCCTGGTACTTGTATCCCTGGCTGTAAAGGTGGAGGGGTGTCCGCAGGATGGCGGGCATTTCGTCGATGGCCGATTGAGTTTCTTTTAGATCGATGCGGGTAGTCATAAAAGTCTGGGCGGATGCGTCTGCATGAGAGGTAAAGCCGGTGGAGTTTCGCTGGAAGATCTTTTTCTCCAGCTGTTTCCGCCGGTAGCCGTTGATGAACTGGTTGCGCATAATCGTAAAGAGCCAGGGGCGAACGTCGGTTCCCCAGCTAAAGCTGGTCCGGTTGGCCAACGCTTTCAATAGTGTATCCTGGCAAAGATCCATGGCCGTGTCCCTGTCGTGCGTTAATTTCCTGGCGTAGGAGGCAAGCATGTCTGCATGCTCCAGAATAGCTTCTGTCATGTCTGTCATAAAATTGTTTTTTAGAATTTGGCAGGATTGAACTAGACTATTCTAGTTTCGAGCCAATCTTTATCTTATTGATTATTAGTTGTATAGGTGGGAGGGTGTTATGCCAAAACACGGTATTTCGTGGTCTGCCGTAAAGAAAGTGTCGAAATTTCGTCAATCGGGGGCGATTGCTAATGGTAGAGAACTAAAACAGCAGAAGAACTGTTCGAATGCGTATGAAAGAGAAAGTCCTAATCGTAGAGGATGCGTTTGAGGAAGCCAGTCTTCTCTGTTCGATGCTGGAGAGAGCTGGCTATCCCGTTTGCGGCATTGCTCGCTCTGTGGCGAAGGCTGTGGAGCTGGTCGTCAGAGAAAAGCCGGGGCTGGTATTATTGGACATCATTCTTGCCGAAAGGGGGACCTGTATCGACCTTGTCCGACAGATGAAGGAGCAGAATATTGCCTTTGTTTATCTTTCGTCCAGCTCCGATGAGCAGGTATTGACTCAAGCGAAGGCTACCGAGCCTGATGGCTTTTTGGTAAAGCCATTTCGGGAGAAAGACCTTCTGGTCACGCTGGAAATCGCCCGTTACCGGCATGAGCATAGCCTGGAGAGCAAATATCGCCGGGAGGAAGCGCTGCAGGAGCAGCTGCAAAGTTTTGTCGGGGATGGGTCGGACTGGGAACAAAAGGTATTGGCCATTGGGAAAGCTCTTCAGCCTCATATTTCATTCGACTGTCTGTCGATAGGCTTTCGACCGGCCATCGAGGGGGGGCATCGGGGAATTACTTTTTTACGGGTAGGTTTCGATGAATACCAGACCATTGGTGTCAGTGAACTGGCTGTCATCACGAGGTTGAAGAAACATGAGCTGGAACTGTTGCCCGTAATAGAAGCCGGGATTACACAAGCAACCCTTTATACGAAGTACACTTTCGATAAGTCACGGCAGACCACATCGTTGACTAAGCTCCTGATTGATACTTTTCAAATGGAGTCTTGTTTATTCTTTCCATTGCAGATGTCCACCGGGCAGAGCATTATTTTTTCTTTTTTTAGCCGGAGGGCGGAATTTTATAACACGGATCATATTGAGCTGCTCATACGTTTGCAGCAGGCGTTGACAAAAAGCATGGCTATGATCCTGGGTATAGACCGGATGGATGAAGCCGCTGAAAAAACGGGAGAGTCAGGGGCTATCGAATATGGCCCGGACCCGCTTACGTCGGGATTTGGGGGGATCATCGGGAAAAGCCATTTATTGCTTAATGTATTCGACAATATCACGCAGATTGCGCCTACGGATACGTCTGTGCTGATCCTGGGTGAAAGTGGTACGGGGAAAGAAATGATCGCGGGTTGTATCCATCGCCTATCGTTGCGGAGGGAGCAGCGGCTTGTCAAGGTCAATTGTGCAGCTATACCGCCGAATCTGATCGAATCGGAGCTATTCGGCCATGAGAAAGGGGCCTTTACAGATGCTATCGACAGGCGGATTGGAAAATTCGAACAGGCGGATAAGGGAACTATCTTCCTCGACGAGATCGGCGAAATGCCGCTCGATCTGCAGGCCAAGCTGCTACATGCTTTGCAGGACAGGGAAATCGAGCGTATCGGCTCTAAAGCTCCGATAAAGATAGATGTACGCATTATTGCCGCCACCAACCGGAATCTCGAGAAAGAAGTGGCGGAGGGCCGTTTTCGCCTCGACCTGTACTATCGCCTAAATGTCATCCCCTTTTCTCTGCCTCCGCTGCGTGATCGGAAGGAGGATATCATGGACCTGGCTAATTATTTTATCGTTTTGTATAACCGCAAGGCGGGGAAGAAAGTAACCGGCTTTTCGGAAAAGGCGATCAGGAGCATTATGACCTATCGTTGGCCCGGTAATATAAGGGAGCTGGAGCATATGATAGAGCGTTGTGTTTTGCTCTCAAAAGGCGCCATCATCGAAGATGTTCCTGTCATGGGCAATTTGAAAAAAGACGCAGAGCCGGCAGATGCTCCGATAAAAACTATCCAGGAGAACGAACGGGATCATATCGTTTCGGTGCTAAAGAAATGTAAGGGGAAGATTTGGGGGCCTGGCGCTGCGGCTGATCTTCTCAACCTTCCTCCCACGACATTGCGTTCCAAGATGAAGAGGCTGGGTATTGATAAGGACTAATAGGCGAAATAGTCATTCCTGAGTAGAGTGGCAACCTACTGCAACGATCTTGCGTACTGATGAATGACACAATTCTATTTCCCACTTATTAAATTGTATTCATCATGTACAAAGGAGTCTATCTTTTGCGGGCATCTTTATTGTCCGGACTTTTGTTGATTTTAATCGTTTCTTGCCGGAAGACGGCAATCAGCAGCAATAATACTACGGCTACGGGCTCTTCGGGTG
This sequence comes from Bacteroidota bacterium, assembly GCA_018267545.1. GTDB lineage: Bacteria > Bacteroidota > Bacteroidia > Chitinophagales > Chitinophagaceae > Puia. The sequence continues at coordinate 29,124 of JAFDYG010000486.1, read as the reverse complement.
AGTTTTCCGCTTCTGTTGCGGGGACGAGCTGGACGGCCGACTCTGTAAGCGCCATATTGATACAGGGTGAACATCGCGATAAGCTGCTGACGATAACCGGCTATACTTCAAACCGGGTCATTACGGTGAGCTTGCTCGACACGACGTCTACCACATCGGCGGATAGCAGCATTAGTGTGATGCAATACCTGGTAGGCGGATGGCGTACCGCAGCGGGCTTTGCCTATGCTTCGGACAAGCTGGCTTTCCGTTCCGACTCGGTTTGGAAGACGGTCGGGACGGCTCGTAGCGGTCAGGCTACCGTTACGGCAAACGATGCGGCGGGCAAGCTCGTTACGGGTACTTTCAACTTTACGGCGAAGGTGCTAACGATCGATTCCACGAGCGTGAAGGTGGACTCGGTGGTAGTGACCAATGGGGTGTTCAATAACGTTTCCTATGTGTACAAGGCGCGCCATCATTGATGGCCGCCTTGGCTGGGATTTGGGTTAGTCTATTTTAACGAAGTTGCCTTTCTCATCGAAGACCAGGTCTTTTCCTTTTACTTCAGCTTCGTAGGACGTAGCGCCTTTTGCGTCGGTGACTTTTCCTGCTTCTGTAATCTTAGAGCCAGGGTAGTGCGCTTTTACATAGGTTGCAACGGCGGGAGGAAGGCTGCTTACGGGAATGGCGACGACCATTTCGACGAAGCTGCCATCGGGTGTAAAGATAACGGAGTTGTCTTCTTTCGATTTGCCGCCCCAGTTGGCTTCATAATTACCTTTTTCTTTCTCCCATGTGACGTCTTTGGCGTCGGGGTACTTTTTTTCAAGGGCGTTCTTTACTGTGGCGGGGACGTCGGCATTCTTTACTTTTTGGGCCATTGCGTTTGTTGCGATCAGGCAGAAGGGGAGCATGCTCCATACCAGTAATCTTTTCATAATTGAATGTGTTTTTCTTGGTCTAATATTACACCTCTATTCTGTAGATAATTCGTATGCATGGAGGGGGCTGGGTTTGGGATGCATTCAGTTTTCATTCAGGTTTGATTGCCACCTTTAGGCTCAAATCTAAAGAACAATGCGAAAGAAGAACTTTTTATTATTCGGTCTGGCTGCTTTGGCTTTTATGGCGCAGCCTGCCAGGGCACAGCAGTATGCCCTGGACAAGAAGATTGCTCTGCCGGGCGATGGAGGATACGACTATATGGCTATCGACGAGGTAAACAATCATTTGTTTGTCTCACACGGAACGGCTTTTAATGTCGTCGACCTGGCTACGGAAAAGCCCATTGCCGTCATCGATGGTCTGAAAGGAGTGCATGGGATTGCCATCGTCAACGAGGTCAACAAAGGGTTTATCAGCGATGGCAAGGAAGGGGCCGTGGTCGTCGTCGATTTGGGCAGCTTCAAGGTGCTCAAGACGATCAAGCTGCCGGCCATGGATGAGGACGCCATTGTCTATGATCCTTATTCTAAAAAGGTTTTTGTCTTTAACGGAGAAAACAAGAATAGCTGTGTGATCGACGTGAATACGCTGGAGCTGGTAAAGACGATCGACCTGGGCGGGGGACCGGAATTTGCGGCTTCGAATGGGAAGGGATTGCTTTACAACAATCTCGAAGACTTGAATACTATGAAAGTCATCGATACGAAAAGTTTGTCGGTCAAGGCTACCTGGCCGCTGTCGCCCTGTGGTACGCCTACGGGTCTTGCTTTCGATGCGGCTAACAATCGGTTGTTTACCGTTTGCAGGGCGAATAAGGGGATGAGCGTGCTGGATGCTGCTTCCGGGAAGGTGATCACGACGGTGCCGATCGGGGCAGGTGTCGATGCTGTTGTCTATGATGCGGCGGACCGGCTGGTATTCGTATCGAATGGGGATGCAACGGCGACGATCATCAAGCAGGAATCGGCGGATAAATATAGCGTTATTCAGACGCTTGCTACAGTTCCACGCGCCAGGACCATGGCCTTCGACAAGAAGACGAAGAAGATCTATTTCAGCGCGCCCGAGTTTCAGCCAGGGACGAGAAATATCATACCCGGGACGTTTACCGTGTATGTTTATAAGCCAGCCTGAGCATCGACGGCAGGACGATCAGCAGGATGGGGAGGGCTGCCACGAAACCGCCGATGACGGCGATGGCCAGCGGCTGGTGAAGCTGGGCGCCCGTGCCAATGCCAAGCGCTAGTGGGAGGAGGGCGATAATGGCTCCCAGGGCGGTCATCAGCTTGGGGCGGAGACGGGTGGAGACGGCAAAGACGATAGATTCGTCCACGGTCATGGTCTTTAACGAATCGCGGAATTGCAGGAAGGTGAAAATCGCGTTTTCTCCGATGATGCCGACGATCATGATCAAACCGGTATAGCTGCCTACGTTCAGCGGTGTCTTTGTCAGATAGAGGGCGACATAGCTGCCTGCGATACCCAGGACGGCCAAAACGATGATCAGACCGGCAATTCGGATGTCCCTGAAAAGGAAGAGGATGACGGAAAAGACGAGCAGGCTGGCCGTTATCAGGATGGTCAGCAGCTCTTTGAAGGACTGTTGCTGTTCTGCATAGGAGCCGCCATATTCGATATGATAGCCGGGGGGCAGGGAGATCCCGGCGGCAATGTTCTTTTGAATGTCTTTCATTACGCTGCCCAGGTCGCGGCCTTCCAGACGGGCGGTGACTTCACCCATCGACTGGAGGCCTTCCCGGTTGATTTCGGCGTCGCCGAGGTTGACCTTTATGTTGGCGAGCTGGGTGATCGGCTTCAATTGACCCGACGGCAGAAAGATGGACATCTGTTCGATATCGGCAACGGAAGCGATGCGGTTGTTGGGATAGACCATGCGGATATTGGTCAGCTGTTCGCGTTCGGGTATGCTCCCTACTACATTGCCTTCCAGCCGGGTTTGGAGCTGGAGCTGCAGACCGGCGGGGGTGAGACCATACTGCGCCAGCCGGTTATAATCCGGTTCGATGCTTACCGAGGGGCCGGCGATCACGATGCCGTCGAACACGTCGGCGGCGCCGTCCACTTTCCTGACCGATTCGGCAACTTGTTTGGAAAGGTCTTGTAGTTTCTTTACGTCGTTCCCGAAGATCTTGATTGCCACGGGTTGTACCGAGGTCATCAGGTCGCCGAGCATGTCGCCGATGACCTGACCGAAGTCGATGCGCAGGGCGGGTTGAGAGGACTCTACCTGTTTGCGGATATCGGAGATGACGTCGTCGGTGCTGCGGTCGCGGTTCTTTTTGAGCTGAATAAGATAGTCCCCCGTATTGGGTTCGGTGATGAAGAAGCCCATTTGTGTTCCTGTTCGCCGGGAATAGCTGGCCACTTCGGGTACGGAGGTGATGATCTTCTCCACTTCCCGCAGCATCCGGTCGGTTTCCTGGAGGGAGGTGCCGGGAGGAGAGGTATAATCCAGGACAATGCTGCCTTCGTCCATCTCGGGCAGGAAGCCGGTCTCCAGCTGCGGCAGGATGAGATAGATTGCCGTCGCAAGGCCGGCAATCAGGACCAGGCTTACGTAAGGCTTATGAATAAAGAAACCGACCCAGCGTTGTTGCCGTACCTCGTGGGCTTTGGGTTGCTTCTTCAGGAGCTTTTGTTTTCGTTCGGAGCTTAACAGCAGGTAGACCACGGGTAGGCCGACCCAGGTCACAAAGAAGGAGCAGACCAGGGTGATGATCATGGTATTGGTCAGCACCTTGAAATAGGCGCCGGCTACTCCGCTCATCAGCTCGAACGGGATAAAGATGACGATTGTGCTCAGGGAGGAGCCGATCATGGCGGGCAGAAGATAATGGATGGCTTTATCGACCAGCATCCGGGAGGATTCCAGCGGATGTTCCTCGTGTGTTCGCTGGATATGTTCTACAACCACGATGGCGTCGTCGATGATGAGTCCAATGGAGGCGGCGATGGCGCCCAGGGTCATGATATTGAACGTATAACCGATGGCGTAGACGACGATCAGGGAAAGGGCAATCGTGATGGGGATGGTGATCAGGATGGTGGCGCTGGCCTTTAGGCTTCGCAGGAACAGGATGGCTACGAAGATTGCCAGGCCCAGGCCGATCCAAAGACTATCGGTCACGCTCCTGACGGAGTCGTTGACGAAGTCGGCCTGAATATAATAGGGTTTGAGCCGGATGCCTTTTGGTAAAATCTTCTGCAGGCTTGCGACCTTTTGCTCCATTTTCGTCGAGAGGTCGATCAGGTTGGCGTTGGGCTGTTTGATCACGGCCACGAGCAGGTTCTCTCTTCCGTTGGCGTTTATCTTGGTATATTCCACGGCTTCCTGGATCGAGACGGTGGCGATCTCCTGCAGCCGGACGATGCGTTTGCCGTTGCCTGTGACGATGAGGTCTTTTAATTGGTCGAGGGTCTTTACCGTGGCGTCTGTTACGGTAAGATACAACAGATGATAATCCGACAGATAGCCGTTGCTCCGGATGAAATTCGTCTGGGCCAGGGTATTGGAAAGCATGTCCGGGGTGATGCCCAGCGTGCTCATTTTCTGTGGATCGAGGGTAAGCCAGTATTCTTTTTGCTTACCGCCGATGATACGTACTTCTGAAACGCCTTCTACCTGGGATAGGAAGGGCTTGACGGTGTAGAGGGCCAGCTGCTTGACGTCGATCGGGGAAAGCGCGCCATTCGATTCGAGGGAATAGCCCATGACCGGTAGGATCGAGGGGTTCATCTTTTCGACGGTGACCTGTACGCCGGCCGGAAGACTGTTGCTGACCTCGGCGATCTTGGATTCTATGCGTTGTTTGGCCAGGTCGATGTCCGCATTCCAGTCCATAAAGGCGGAGAGCTCGCAGGTGCCGCGGCTGGTCGTGCTCCGGACGGTCAGCAGGTCGGGGACCTGTTTGATGGCGTTTTCCAGCGGCTTGGTCACCGTCACCATCATCTTGTCGACGGGTTGGAGACCTGCGTCGGCGATGACCTTGATCTTGGGAAAGGTGATCTCTGGAAATAAGGATGTTTTTAGCCGGCCATAAAAGAACAGGCCGCCCAGCAGGATGATGACCAGCACGGCCGTCACCGGATTCTTATACGAAACAAAAAAGTTCTTCATGGTATTACTGTTTCTCGACGGCGACTTTTGCGGTATCGGACAAGCCGTAATTGCCGGTGATCAGGACCTGGTCGTTTGCTGAAAAGACCGGGTCCAGGATCTCGATGCTGTTGTTTTGTTCCAGACCTTTTTTTATGGGTACTTTGACGGCGGTGGCCGAATCGATCAGCTTCATCACCCAGAAGCTGGTTTGCGCCTCGTCCGAAAGAATGGCCGATTTGGGCAGCGTCTGGGCGTGTGGCCGCCAGCTTTTGATGATGATGACTTTGGCGACGACGTTTTGCGGTATCGGTGCGCTGGAGCTTACCTTTATGACGACGGGCTGCGTTTGTGTGGCGGAGTCGACAACGGGCATGACCTCGCTGATGGCTCCTGTCAGGCGAGCGCCATCAGGCAGGACAAGGTCGACCTTCTTTTTGCCTAGCACGTAGGGACGCAGCTCGTATGGTAAGTTTAGCAGGAAGACGAAGCTATTTCTGTCGCTGATCACGGCGAGCTGCTCACCGTCCTGTACATAGTCGCCGACCTGATGATTCAGCTGCGTAACATAGCCGGCAAGGGAAGACCTGACTGTGGTGACACCACTAAATTTAAAGGAGCTGTCCAATTTGGAGATGGAATTGCCGATTACCGTGGATTCCTTGGTTTCGATTGTAAATAAGGGCTTCCCGATGCCTACAAACTCTCCTGGCCGTGTCGTCACGGAACGAACGTAGCCTGTGGCAATGGAACGAACGTAGCTGTTTTGCAGGAAGGAAGAAGTGGCGTTTAGCTGGATGGAATCGGCCAGGTCGCTAAAGATGACGTTTGTTATGGTTACAGGAGTCTTTGTTCCTTCGGCTTCCGCGGTGGAATCGGTTGATGTCGCTGCTTCGGGATCGGACTTGCCGTGACAGGATACGAGGACGGTCAGGGTAAGAATCCATATATAGCTGAGTCTTGTCATGCGGCTTTTTTTATAATGCTTCCCAATAATTGATCTGATTGATAATTTGCAGGCGGCTGATGTAATTTTGGTTGAGCAGGTTACGGGCATTTAACCAGGTGTTGATCGCCAGCACCAGCTCGGTAATTTGGATATTGCCCGTTTCCAGCAGCTTGGCGTTGACTTCGATCAGGGTATTGGCGTATTTGATCTGTCCTTTGATCTCGTCGATCAAAGACTCGGTGGCGCTGAGCTGCTGGGTAAGCTGGGCGATCTGCTGGCCATACTGGCGGAGAAAGAAGTCTCTATAGTCTGTTCTTGTCCTTTCCGCTATATCGAGTTTTTGAAATTTCAGGCGTTTTTGTTTCCCGTCGTAAATGGGGACGTTTAGGGTCAGCCCGAAGCTGGTACCGAAATTTTTTTGGGCTTCGTAGGCCAGGCTGGACAGGTAGCCCGCGTCGGCGAAGGCGCTTAGCTTGGGTTTATAGCTGTAATTGATGACCGATCGCTGGTTGAGGTTCTTCAGGCTGTCGATCGTGTATTGCCGGTAGAAATCGGAGGTATAGGCGTCGGGCAGCGTGAATAATTTAATGTTGGGGTCGGGGAGGGACGCAGAGCCGGTGTCGGTAATACCGCAGAGATAGTTCAGCATATTGAAATCGTTTCTGAACTGGATTTCGGACTGGCGGTATAGGAGCTGCTGCTGCTGGAGGGTAACAAAAAACGTGAGGTAATCCGTTTGTTTGTATACGTTGGTCTGCGTCAGGGCTTTGAGGATGATTTCCTCCTTTTGTAATAAAGCCAGTGTTTCCCTGGTAAAATTCATGGCCACCATGTCTCCATAGGCGATGATGTATTGGGCGGTGATCGTTTTTTTCAGGTCTCGTTTGGCGATGGCGGCCGTATTGCCGATGGTGTTCCTGTCGAGCGAAATAGTTTGAAATTGGGTATTGAGGTTGTTCTTACTGACAAAGGTCTTGGTAACCTGCACCTGGGCTGCAAGCTGTCCCCCATTGCTAATAGCGTTGTCGTAGCCGATACCGCCGATTACGGGTGCGTAGCTATTGGTGCTGAGGCCGTTGACCTGCGGCCGGTAGGAGGCGCGAACCAGCTGACTGTCTACGCCGAGCGAAAGGAGCTGGTTTTGATAATCTTTTAACAAGGGACTATTGTCCTTTGCCTGGCCGAGGTAATAGTCCAGGTTGTGATCCTGTCCAAATGCGCATATCCGGAGGGTTAGGAAAATATAGATTAAGCTTTTTTTCATTGCGCTGCTAAGGTATTTTTTGATTCTGTCAGGATTCTGGATGGGAAGTAGACCCGGAAGAAGTGCCAGCCGTTGTCGAAGGAGTAGCTGATCTTATATCCGTAGAGCGTGCAGATATTCTTTACAATCGCTAGTCCGAGGCCAGTGCTGTCTTCGCTGCCTGCGGAGCCCGTTTGTTTGTGAAAACGGTCGAAAATCCGCTCCGGGTGCAGGGGCGAGAAGGCGCCGGTATTTTCGATGGTCAGCGAATTTTTCGCAGTGCTGATGACGATCTCACCGTTTTCTCTATTGTACCGGATGGCGTTGGACAAGAGATTGCCCAGCAGTATTTCGATGAGGGTCGAATTGACGGGCAGCGTGAAGGACTCTTCGAACCGCTGGTGTATGATCAGCCTTTTTGACTCTGCGTGTACTAGGAACTGTTGGATAAGCCGCTGGCAGAGAGGGACGATCTCTATCTTCTCGATGGTTTGGTATTGGTTGTTTTCGATCTTGGTCAGCAGCAGCAAGGACTTGTTCAATTTGATGATTCGGCGGTTGGTTTCGTCCAGGGTATTGATCAGGTTCGCCTGTTCTTCCGAGATGGGGGTCGTTTGCATCAGCAGCTCCAGCTTGCTTTGAAAGATGGCCAGGGGCGTTTGCATCTCGTGGGAGGCGTTCTCTGTAAACTCTTTTTGCTGGAGATAAAGCTCGGAACTCCGGCTGAAAAGATTCTGAATGGCTTTATTCAATTCATTGAATTCGTCTGTCGTGCTGGTTTTAAAAGAAAGGTCGGTGTGTTTGTTTAGTTCGAAGGTCTGCATATTCCGGAGCGCAACGTAAAAAGGCTGCCAGAGGCGTTTTGATACGCGCTGATTGATCCAGAGCATGCCGCCGGTCAGGATGATCAGCATGCCGATTTGTACCGATAGGATGCTGCCCAATAAGTCTTCGTTTTCGATGAGGCTGCTGCGAATGATCAGCTGATATAGCTGTCCTTCGACCGTGATGTTACCGGCAATCTCTCGGAAGGGTTCTTGTTCCCTGTGTTTGGGGCTGAAATGGTTGACGCTGTAAAGCCGGTCTTTGGCGGGCCGGTCGGTGGGGGACAAAGCGATATCCTTATCCAGCCTGGACCAGGCTGATAATTCCTGCTGGGAATGGATCTCGTTCAGATTGGACCGGATCTCCTGCAATTGGATCTTTAACGAATGGTCTACGGCATTCAATAATACTCTTCGGACCACCACGTAGAAGACGGGAATGGTCAGTATAAAGATGACAGAGGAAAAGAAAAGATAATTCCGTATGGTCTTGTTATTGAGGCGCATAATCAGAATTCGAATTTGTAGCCCATCCCGTAGATGGATCGGATATACTCTTTACTGCCTGCCTGCTGCAATTTCTTTTTGAGGTTCTTCATATGGGAATAGATGAAGTCGTAATTGCTGAAGATTTCCGCCTCGTCTCCGGAAAGGTGCTCGGCGATGGCATTCTTGGAGACGACCCTGTTTTTGTTATAGGCGAGGTAAATAAGGAGGTCGTATTCTTTCCGGGTGAGATCGACCGGTTTATTATTGACCGAAACCGTCTTTGCGGCAAGGTCGATGACGAGCTCGTTAAAAACCAGGACCTGCTGACCCTGGAAATGCCGGCGCCGGATGACGGCCAGGATCCGGGCATTGAGCTCGGACAGGTGGAAGGGTTTGGTCAGATAGTCATCCGCACCAAGGTTGAGTCCCATGATGCGGTCCTGGATTGAATTTTTAGCCGAGATGACGATGATCCCGTCTGTTTTTTGGTTTTCTTTTAACTCTTTGAGGAGCAAAAAGCCGTTCTCGTCGGGGAGTGTAACATCCAGCAAGATACAGTCGTAGCTGAACATTTCGATCTTTTGCCGGGCGGTCTTATAGTCGGGAGCTTCTTCGCAAAGAAAGTTTTCGCTCCTTAGATAGGACACCATGCTTTTCATCAACTCCTGTTCGTCTTCGACGATGAGTATCTTCATGCCTGCTTTTTTGGGGTAAAATAAACAGGGCAATCTGGAGGGATTCTGTAGGTTTTAGTCGGGGAGGCTACGCAGCCATTCGAGATTCTTCTGCTTGCCCGCGTTTAGAAGCTGCTGGCAATAGGCGGTAAAATATCGGTGTATTTCGAGGAAATGAATCGTTTTTTGACGCCAATGGGGAAAGGTTGTGCCTGTTCGAAGCTCCATTTCTTTCTTCACGGCTCCGTCCGTTTGCCGGAAGTATTCCGTTCCAAAATGGTAAGTATCGGCGTCGCAAAGGATCTGTTCGCAGAGTGTTTGGGGGTGGGAGGGGAAGCGGGTGGCGAGGATACAGTCGGTGATGGAGGCGATGACCCTTTCGGACAGCGGGGTGCCGGAGAAGTAGTCTTTCATGAGCTGAGCGCCCCGCTGCTCGTGGCCTTCCATGGGACCGGAAAGCTGACCGATATCGTGGAACCAGGCGGCAATGGTGATGATAAATCTATTCTCGTCCTGTAGCAGATAATAGTCACCGATTTCGCGGGCATGGCCTACGACGCGGATAGTATGTTCCTGGTTATGATAGGGAAGCTCAGGGCTCGGGGAGGTCCTGAAGATGGTTCTGATATAGTCTTCTGCGTCTTTCTCCAATTTTGAATAGTCCATGCCGTCCGTGTGGTCTTTATTTTAGCAAACTACTAATTTCTGACACAAATCTGAAGGAATCTTGTATTTGGATCTCCTTGATTGAATGCTATTTATTCCACAGGCATACACAACTGTCACCAAGAAATTGTTCAAGGTGCAGGTGGCGCAGGACGTGGCAGGATGGAGCGAGGTGCTATTTTAGATAGTGTTGCCCGCTGGAAGAGTCGCTGCAGTCATAGGTTGCTTTGAGATCGAAAAATGTATAGAAGAAAAGATGTATGCTTGGTAGGCTCGGTTCTGCCTGGTAATGCAGGGGAAGGCCCGCTTCATTGTAAGATAGGATGGAAGCTGGATAGCCATTTAATGCAGGAGCGATGGGATTATTCATGCTGAAATCCTGGTAGGCTAGCTGAAATGTTTTGCTTATTCTGTAGATATTGATTTTATCGTCGTAGACTACGCCAGGCAGAATTTTGTTACCTCTGTTGTCATATTTTACGATGATGGTTCCTTCGCTGGGCACAGGAAAATATTTGATAAAGCTCTTGATGATCCTTCCCTTTTCATCGAGGGTATGCCGGGTCACCTGATAGACAGTAGTGTATTCAGAGTTGAAAAAAGAGTCGATAATCGTTTGATGGTCGGGATAGGAGTATTTGTGCTCGAAGTCCGGGTAGCTAACGCCAGGGAAGAAGATGGAATAGTCGATGAGCCGGCCGTGGTTGTCGTACTTGAAATAGATGTCGTCAAATTGTAGCTGGTATACTGGAACGGGAGTTTTCATGCTGATGGGATCTCCGGCTGCGTTGTAGGTGATGTTCACTATTCTGTTGGGGTCGTCGGTATCTACGGCCAGCGTGCTTAGGCGACAGTACTTGCCGATTTCGTTCGGGTCGTTGGGATGAGGGTCGATAAATTTTTTGCAGGAGGGGAGTGTGATGATGGCAATAGCGATTGCCATCGATGTTGACATTTTTTTCATGACGGTAAAGTTTGGGTGACTATTAAAATTATATCTTTTTTATCGGGGTTGGAACCGTGAAAAGACGGTATTTTAAATGACAAAGCCGGACGAGCTACTCGTCCGGCTTTCCTGTCGATGGGATAATCTATTTTTTAGCCTGGTACTGCTGAATACCTTGCAGGATGTCGCGGGCGATCTTTTCGAGGTTCTTTTCGGTCGTGATAAAGGCAAAGTCGCGGGGGCTGCTGATGTTTCCGCAGCTGAGCAGGATGGCGGGCATGGTGGCGTTGTGCAGGACATAGACGTGCTCGCGTGTTTCTTTCATATCGTTTTCGATGTCGTAGGTGCCTTTGATCGCATCGATCATGGAGGAGCCGAGTTTGGCCGATTCTGAATAATGGCTGTTTTCACGGGAGAGATAGATTCTGAACCCTTTGTGGTCTTCGGGACGGTTGTCGACGTGGAGGGCGATAAATAGGTCGGCTTTGTTCTCGGTAGCCATCTTTGCGCGATACTCCAGGGATTCCCGGATGGAGCTGAGGTTACCGGATAATTGGTCTTTGTCCCGGGTTAGCACAACTTTTATGTTGTACTGCGAGCTGAGCTGTTTGACTTTCAGCGCGAGGTACAGGTTAATGCTTTTTTCTTCGGTGCCGTCACTGGCGATGGTACCGGCGTCGATGCCGCCATGGCCGGCGTCGATGACGACGGTGAGGGGAGTGCTGTGGGGGATGGGGTGATTAGTGCGCAGCCGGACGGTGAAGGCGCAGAATGCGATAAAGAAAACGGGGACGATCATGAGGCGGCTGGCGTAGCCGGTTTTGCTGGTTTTGCTTTTGGTGATCATAGTAATGCGACGTTTTATGGGTGAATTAAAGAAGGAGGGAGGAAGGGTAGAGGGGCTGATCGTTTGCCAGACCAGGAGCTCGGCGTATTGATAGCGGTCGCCGCCGCCGATGGCGTAGTCATCTGCCAGGAACTCGTGGATGGCTCTGAGCTCGCGATAGATCAGGTGAAAGAAGGGGTTGGGCCAGCAAACGATTTTCAGGGTTTGGAGGAAGAGCAGATCGTGGGTATGTTTTTCCCGGGCATGGTAGAGCTCGTGGCGGAAGATCTGCTCTGCGCGTGGGCTGTCCGTTTCGAGCGCTTCGTGCCAGAAGATCTTTCGGAAGAAGGTGAAGGGAGTTCCTTCTTCTTTAGTCATGAAGAACTGGACGTCGCCGATGGGGAGGCCGGTGTGGGTTTTCGATAAGCGATAAATGTAGCGGAGCTGCCGGAAGAAGATCAGGATGAGCTGACCTGCGACGAGGAGGTAGGCTATCAGGCTCCATTCCTGCCAACCAGGGCTGGTTGCGGTAGTGTTCGTAACAGCAGGGGCCGGCTCTGTTTCAAGCCAGTCCCCGGGCCGGATGGCATGAAGGACGCTGCCGGGTTGGTCTATCCCGCCGAAGAAGTTGAACGAAGGCAGCGGGACCAGCGGCAGGATCAAGGCTGCCAGGGGAATGCCAATCAGGAACCAACGGTTATAAAGGTGAAAGAAACGGTTCCGAAGGAAGAGTCGGTAGTAGCCATAGAGCAGGCCGGATAGCAGGGTTACTTTCGAAAGATAAAGGAGGATACCGATCATGATTGGGAGTTTTTGGCGGATTTTATCTGTTGGAGCAGGTCTTCGAGTTCCTGGAGACTTAGCTTTTTGTCGCTGACGAATTGGGAGACCAGCAGGGCTGCGGAGCCTTCGAAATAGCCTTTGAGCAATTGATTCGCGCTGGTCGAACCGTAGTCGATCTTGCTGATCAGGGGGGCGTAGCAATTATTACGACCCTGGACTTCATAGGTGACATAACCTTTGTCTACGAGGATTTTTAGCAGGGTAGCGATAGTATTTGGATGAGGGCGCGGTTCAGGAGTTTGATCGACGATGTCTTTTAGAAAGCCCTTACCCAGTTGCCAAAGCACGAGCATGACCTGCTCTTCGGCCTTTGTCAATGGTTTCATTTAAAACTAATTTTTTAGTTATAAGGTAAATGTATAACTAGTTTTTTAGTTGTACAAGGTTTTGTAGAAATTTTTTTGAGGGAGGGCGTTGTTATATTTGCAGAATGGCTATTAATCGTAAAGAAGAACCTTGGATCGTTCCGGCAAATTTTACTTTTTTGAAGAAGCTGAAGAAGAATAATAATCGGGAGTGGTTCAATGCGCATAAAGAAGTGTATTTAGAAGAACTGGCGGGGATGGAACGTTTTGCGGACGCGCTGCTGGAGCAGCTGAGCAGTCACGATGTGATCGAGACGCTTTCGGGAAAGAAGAGCTTATACCGCATTTACAGGGACACGCGTTTCTCCGGCGACAAAACTCCCTATAAGACCTGGTGGAGCGGTCATTTTACGCGAGCGACGAAATATCGGCGCGGCGGGTATTACTTTCACATCGAGGCGGGCAACACACGGATTGGGGGCGGCTTTTGGGGACCCGAGGCGGCCGATCTGAAACGGATTAGGGACGATATAGCTTTCGACCCGTCGCCCTTGCAGAAGATCATCGGGAGCAAATCGTTTGTCAAGCTGTTTGGAGAATTAGAGGGAGAGCAGCTTAAGACGGCGCCGAAGGGGTATGACGCGGGGCATGAGGCTATCGACCTGCTGCGGTACAAGCAATTTTTGCTAAGGCGTCGCTTTTCGGACGAGGAAGTGCTGGACAAAAGCTTTTTGAAAGAGGCCAGCCTTACGTTCAAGGGTATGCGCCCTTTCTTCGATTATATGAGCGAAGTCCTGGTTTCGGATGGAAATGGTGCGGAGTAGATGGCCTACTGTGTGGTCAAGGCATAGACGGCAAAGGAGGCCAGCCAGTGGTCGCCGAGATAATTCCCGCTGGCGACGTTGGGCAGGGCTTCCGTCAGGTGCTTATTGGCAATTTTATAGAGCTGGGTTTTGTTCGCCGGGAAGTGGCGGGCGATGCCATAGAGGTCCCAGGCGCGGCTTAAGTTTAGTCCGTCCAGGTGGCCTAACTTTCCGTCGGTACGATCGATGATCTTACCGGGCTCCATGTCGAAACGGGCGCTGGCGATTGCGGGTAGGAAGCCCTTCAACCAGCGCTCATAGGCTGTGTCCGGCAATATTCTCCACATCAAATCGGCTTCTTCGAGGCCGGGACTTAAAAAATCGTTTCCGCTGGGTTCCCAGGAGAGGGGATAGCCTGCGTCTTTCTGATAGAAGCGAAGGGCGGTTTCCTTTATCGATTGACGGAGCGGCTCGTCCTGGGTCTGGATGGCGTAATCCCAGGCCAGGCGCAAGGCGAAGGCCAGGTTGGGGTGTTCGCCGACGCGGATGGGATAGGTCATCTTGGGGAGATACTCGATAAACATGCGGGAAAGCTGGTGCGCGAGCGGGGCGATATTGGCGCTCAATTTCTTGCCGAGCGGGTCTTCCCACTGCAGCAATTCGGATTGCAGCTGCAACAGCCAGGCCCAGCCGTAGGTACGTTCGAAGCCGATATTGTCCCTCATGGCGAAGATCTTCATTTCGGTTTGAATGTTTCCAGCCGACAGGTTCTCCTCCAGCTTGTTTCGAATCTCTGCGGCGCGGGGCATCGTAGGAAACAATTTCAGGAGGCGGACCAGCATCCAGTGGCCATGGACGCTGGAGTGCCAGTCGTAGCAGCCATAGAAGGCGGGGTGATAGTTTTTGGGCTTTACCGCCAGGGTGCTGTCGGGGAAGGCGACGCCCGTTTTATAGGGAAACTCCCGCTGCATACAGCGCAGGGGAAGCTCGGCAAAGTGAGCAGCACCTTCGATGGTGAGCTGGTATTTGCCATTTTTTAATTCGAACTGGGGGGATTGCGCACCGGCCCGGAGCGAGGCGATCAGGATGATGAACAGGGGGAGAGGCTTCATTTTACTAATTTAATCAAAAAGCGCCTATCTTTAACGCATGAAACGTCCCTGCTTACTTTTATTACTCGGTTGCTTCTTTTTGGTCAAGGCGCATGCCCAAATCACGTTTAATAAAGTCGATACGACCATGAAGATCGGAAAGGCGGGTTACCGCGTCGACTGCCGTAATAAAAGCACCACACAGAATCCTATCTCGATCAAGCCCGTCGGGTTTGAAAGCGGTGCCCGTGATATCAGCTTCACGTTGAAGGGCCGGGTTTCGGGTGTGCAAATAGACGATCTTAACAGGGACAGCTATCCGGACCTAATTGTCTATGTCTATACGGACAGCAGCGCGATCTTTGGAACGGTATATTGTTTTATTTCCGATGGCAATAAAGAAATCGCGGCTTGTGTCCTGCCGGATATAACGATCGACCCTAAGGTCAATAAAGGATATAAGGGGCACGATCAGCTCTCTTTAATGGAGGGTACGCTGTTGCGTCGTTTTCCCATCTACAATACCGGTGATGCCGATGACAAGCCTGGCGGAGGCACTCGCACCCTCATGTACCAGCTCGCAAAAGGAGAAAGCGGTATGTATAAGTTTAATTTGTTACGTTCCTTCGACACGAAACAATAGGGTCTTTTTGCGGGAAATTCCTGTCCATTATTGGGAAATTTATTGAGCCACGCATCTTTGTAATTGCTGGATTTTGAGGTGATTGCATCCTGGCACCTGGATTGGCTAGTGGGGGGCATGGAAAACGTAAATTTAGTCAGAGGCGCTTTTATCGGCATTTCTTTTCTTTTCGTTGCTCCTACTACTATCGGAGAAAGTACGGTTTCGAATTCGGCAACGAAAGCAGAGACTTCCGTTCACCGCCACGTCAAACAATTTGTTACTCGCTACATCAACGCAAACAGGGAAGACCTGCAGCTCATCGCCAAGCGGAGCCTGAAGCCGTTTGCTATTACGGATGAAGTATTTCGTTCCTACAAACTTCCTGTTCAATTAAAATACCTGGCCGTCATCGAGTCTGAATTGAAGACGACGGCTGTTTCAAAGGTCGGAGCGGTTGGCCCCTGGCAGCTGATGCCGGAGACGGCACGTGACCTGGGGCTCAAGGTAGACTCCGGGGAAGACGAGCGTACTCATTATTATAAGAGTACGAAGGCTGCGGCAAAGTACCTGAAAGACCTCTATGCCGAATTCGGTGACTGGCTCCTGGTACTGGCTGCTTACAATGGTGGTCCTAAACCCGTATATCATGCCATGAAGGTATCCGGGAGCCGTAATTTCTGGACGCTTCAAGCTTATTTACCCGCGGAGAGCCGGATGCACGTGAAGAGATACATTGCCACCTATTATTATTTCGAGAGGAATGATGCGTTTATAGCAAACCTTTAAAAAAGGGAATCAATTCCTTTGCCATCGTCTCGTGGTCTTCGACACTCGGATGACCGTTACAGCCGCGCGCTTTCATGGGTTGAAAGAAATGAAGCGCTACGGGCGGGTCGGAGGGGTGGAGAGCGTCGATTACTTTTTTGACAGAGCTGAGGCAGTTCTCCAGCAGTGTCCGGTCATTGCCTTCGGTTACCGGACTGCTGAGCAGGGCGATGCGGGCGGCGGGGTAGTAGATTTTTATCTTTTGTACAAACTGGGTGTATTGCTTTATAAAAATGGAGCTGTCGAAGGGTGGTCTGGGATGAAGACCATCCCCGAGGCTAAGGTCATTGGTACCTAGCTCAACGCTTACAATAAGGGGTGTAAAGCGATTGTGATCCCAGCCTATGCTATCAGTATGGAAGTCCAGCCTGTCATAGACGTCGGGCATCGAGGGACCGTCCTGGTTCCATGTGCGGTACATTCCGATGCCGCTGACGCTGCTGAGGATGAACTCGGTTTTAAGGGCCCTGGCTACGCGGGGGCCGTAGGCTTGATAGGCATTGTGCTGGTCGATATATATGCCCGAGCCGCAAGGTATTTCGGATGGGTCGGAGAGTGCGCCGCAGGTGATGCTATTGCCGATGAATTCGATGATAGGGGTAGAGGGCTGGTCGAGCGCTTGCAGCTGTTCTCCTGTGATCTGTGTGATAAAGACCGGACCGGTGGTGGCTTCGGTCGTTTTGTATACCCATACGGTATGGGTACCGCCGGCGCTGGCTTTTATCGAGATAGTGGTGGGAGTATCGCCTCCTACCTTGATGCGTCCTTTATAGATACCATCCAGCTCATACTGCAGATAGCTGTGATTCCAGGGGGTGGCGTAGGCTTCGATCTCGCAACGATCGCCGGTAAATGTAAATCCAAAGTGTGCGGCGGAGCTGACCAGCTCCAGGTGCTGCTTGTGGGTCAATTGGTAGCGGCCGATGGGGTGAAGTGCGGAGGCGGATAGGTGATTCATCTTTTGTGTAGAAGAGCAGCAGGCTAGCAGCCAGGCAAAAATCACCAGCTGTATGTATTTTGCTTTCATGCCTGAAATTATGTAATAAAAAGAGCCGGTGCAAGGTGCACCGGCCTTTTTTCTCCTCATGTGTAGCCGCTGTCGTTAGAACCCCGGATTGTTGGGGAGGAGCTTGGGATTGATGTCCGTCTCCTTTTTTGGCAGCGGGAATAATAATTGGTTGGCAGTGAAGGTGGCGTTGAAGACGGTTCTGTGACCTACAAAATCGTCCCAGTTGCCGCTGACGTCGTTGTGTACTTTTTTGGTGCGGATCATGTCGAACCACATCTTGTTTTCAAAGCAAAGCTCGAAATATCGCTCCAGCCACACTTCGTGTTCGAAATCGCTCTGCGACATAGCGCCGATGGGAGTGAGGCTGGCCCGTGCGCGGATGGCGTTGACGTATTTGATGGCGTCGCTGTTGGGGCTGCCTTCTGCCCGGTTGGACGCTTCGGCGTATAGCAGGTAGACGTCGGCCAGGCGATAGAGCGTATAATTTAGGTCGGCCTTGGCGGTGTTACGGATGGCGGTGGAGTCGAACCATTTATAGATATAGTGATTCTTGAACACCACCGGCGTATTCGTTTTGATGCTGGCGTAGCTGGTATAGAAGAACTGTTTCTCCTGGGTGCGTTTGTCTCCTGCCGGGAAGGAGGCGATGAACTGGTCGGTCGGCCATACGGAGCCATATTCGTCGGCGTATTTGGAGATACCGGAATAGTTTGGAACGGTCAGCGGGACTAATGGATTGGTGACGTTCGCGGAAGCGGCGTACTGGACCTGGAAGATAAACTCCCCTTTGTTCTTATTGCCGGGGTTGATCATATCCGTATAGTTCGGAAACAGGCTATAGCCCCCGTTGTCGATGACAGCCTTCGATCTTTTGGCCGATTCGGCGTAGTACTGATTCCCGCCATTGATGGCTGCGCCGGCATAAGTTAGATAGACGTCGGCCAGGATGGCGTCGATGGCGCCCTTGGAGAGGTAGCCGGTATTATCCTGCCAGCGGAGGGTAGAGCTTTCGGCGAACAGCAGGTCGGGGATAATGATGCTGTCGTAGATTGCCTTTGCCGGAGTGCGCGGCAGATTCAGATTCAGATCCTTCGGTACGTCGGTGACTTTGGGCACTGCACCGTAGAGGCGTACGAGGTAGAAATAATAAAGCGCTCTCAGTGCATGTGCCTGTGCCAGCATGTTCTTCTTCGCCGAATCGGGCATGACGGTAGGGTCCATATTGCTCAGGCTGCTCAGTGCATTATTCGTGGCGCCGATACCCAGGTACATCTGCTGCCACCAGGTATCTACGTAGAACGAAGTAGTGCCGTAAGTAAGGCTGAGGAAGGTATTGAAGCCCGTCTGGCCGAGGTCGCTGTTTGCCTTGCCGGTCATGAACTCCATCAGATTATACGTATTTCCTCCGTAGGAAGCAG
Source organism: Bacteroidota bacterium (assembly GCA_018267545.1). Classification (GTDB taxonomy): domain Bacteria; phylum Bacteroidota; class Bacteroidia; order Chitinophagales; family Chitinophagaceae; genus Puia. Next base: position 10,544 of record JAFDYG010000486.1, on the reverse strand, counting down.
GCTGACCCGTCGCAAGGCCGGAAAGGTTTGTATAACAGCCATTGACCAGGGCTTGCGCTTCTTTCGAGCTGGTTATAGTGAAACCGGGTCTCAGGAAGTTCGAGGGCTTTTCTTCCAGGAACTTTTTACAGGAGCCAAGAGAGACAATCAGGAGCGCCAGACTTATATATTTATAATAATTGCGTTTCATCAGTCAAGTCTTTTTTAGTGAATATTAAAATCCAACCGTCAGGGCCAGGTTATAGGTTCGCGGACGGGGATAAGGGAAGAAGTCCAGGTTCTGCGAGAAGCCGGTGGTATTGCCGTAGGTGGTGTTGAACGTATCCACTTCCGGGTCATAGCCCGTGTACTTCGTATGGAGGAACCAGTTTTGGACGCTGGCTGCCAGACGGAAGCGGGTCAGATGCATCTTGTGGGCCAGGTTCTCGGCGACCGTATAGCCAAGCGTGATATTTTGTCCGCGGATAAACGAACCGTCTTCAACCCACCATGTATCGAAATGCGAGTCCTGGGTATACTTGTAGGTTCTGACCTGTGCGATCATCGTATTCTGATGGGTCGGCGTCCAGGCATCCAATACCGTAGCGAGGCTGTTGGCGATCGTCTGACGGTCTTCGGTGGAGTGCTTGAAATTTGCAGCTGTATTGACGCCTTGTACAAACCGGATATCGAAGGAGAAATCCCATTGTTTGTAATTGAACGTGCTGGTGAAGGTTCCGGTCCACTTGGGATAGGCGCGGCCGATGATGCTGTAGTGAGGGGTACCATCCTTCTCATAGATATACTTTCTGTCGCCGGGTTTTAAATGGCCGTGGGAATCTGCTTCTGCGGCTTCGCTTTCGCTATAGATGCCGAGGCGGGTCATGCCGTAAAAGGATCCGATGGGCTTTCCTACGCGAAGGACGTTCGTTTCTCCGAGGAAGTTGGGTCCGGGGAAAATGTCGGCATTTCCGTCGTTCAGCTTGATGATTTCATTCTTGTTTGTGGCGAAGATGAAATTAGTCGTCCAGCTAAAGTCGCGGGTCTTGATATTGACCGTCTGGAGATTGACCTCCAGGCCTACGTTGCGGACCGAGCCGATATTCTTATAGACATTGTTCGTCACTTCGCCGGCGGACCAGGGGATGGGGGCCTGGAGGATCAGGTCCTTGGTGGTGCGGCGATAGGCGTCGATATTCAGATTGATCCTGTCCCTGAACATACCCATTTCGAGGCCGATATCACCCTGGACGGATTTTTCCCACTTCAGGTTCGAGTTGCCCAGGTAGCCGGGGAGCAGGGTGGACTGGTTCGCACCGTTCAATACGGTCTGACCGGTGGAGATCTGCCCGAGGGAGCGGTACTGGGGCAGCTCTGCATTACCGCCTCCGCCGTAGCTGGCGCGGATCTTCACATAGCTGATCGTATTGCTGTGCTTCAGGAAGTCTTCTTCGGAAATACGCCATGCGGCGCCGACGGAGGGGAAGAAGCCGTACTTGTTATTCGAACCGAACTTCGATGAACCGTCGTAGCGGCCCGTTGCGGTGAACAGATATTTGTCGTCGATATTATACGTTACGCGGGCGTAGTACGAATTCATCTGCCAGGGGTCTGTCCTGGACTGTGTTTGAGACCGGACGGAACCGGCTGCCAGCGACTGCCACTGGAAGAAGTCGTTGATAAAGTTCTGTGTTTCGGCGTCAGCCCATTGCTGCTGGTATTTCTGCCAGGAAGCGCCGAGCAGGGCGGTCATGCGCTGGCGGGCGTTGATTTTTTTGGTATATGTGAAATAATTCTCGGACTGCCAGTAGGTGGTGTAATACGAATTGATATGAGCTTCACCGCCCTGGTCCTGGGAAAGGTGCGGGAGGTCCTGGCCGGAGTAGAAATTGTTCTTTTGTCCGCTGAGACTATAGCCAAAGTCGGTTTTGAAATCCAGGTCCTTGGTCAGGTGGATGGTGAAATAGGCGTCACCCAGGGCCTGCAGGGTGTTGTTGAGGTTGTAGCGGGACTGGGAAATATGGACGGGATTGGGGCCGCCTTCGAGGCCGGCGATGTCGTTGTTGCCTGCCCAGGTGCCGTCGGGATATTTTATGGGGACGAGGGAAACTTCTTCGGTGACCATGCGAGGCACGTTCAGGCTGCCGTTTCCGTCCGAGACGAGCCGTTGCTGGGTGCTGATCAGCGAAAGGTTGCCGCCGAATTTGAGCCAGCTGTTTATGTCGTTATCGAGCGTTAGCTTCATCGAATAACGTTTGAACCAGCTATTGATCATCAAGCCGTTCTGGTCGAGGTAGCCCAGGCCGACGCTAAAGAGAGACTTGTCGCTGCCTCCCTGTATGCCGATAAAGTGGTCGTGGGAAACGGCGGGTTTGTACGTTTCCTTTTCCCAGTTGGTGTTGTAAAGCGGCTTATCGTTTGCGTCGAACAGCTTGGGCAGGTCGATATGGTTGAGCTGTACGGGTGCAACCTGCGTAATGCCATTCTGGTCGAACTTCGCCGTATTCGCGTAAGCCTGGTTATAGATCTTTACAAACTCTTCCGAGTTGACCGTCTTCAGGTGACGGGCCAATGCGACGGTGTTCACGTTGCCGTCGTAGGTAACCTTTGTATCGCCGCGGCGGCCACGTTTCGTCGTCACGATGATTACGCCATTGGCGCCGCGGGCGCCGTAGATCGCTGTGGAGGAGGCGTCCTTCAGCACTTCGAGCGAGGCGATCTCGTGGGGATTGAGCGTATTGATGTCCACGCCGACGACGCCATCCACGACATAGATGGGGTCGAGGCTGGAATTGATGGAGCCGATACCGCGGACGCGAACCTTGGCGGGCTGGCCCGGGGCGCTGCTATTGATATTGACGTCGACGCCGGCGATCTTGCCTTCGAGAGCCGAGGAGACGTTCGCCACTGGTTTGTCCAGCAATTGTTCCCCTTTGATGCTGGCTACGGCGCCGGTCAGGTCGGATTTTTTGGCCGTACCATAGCCGATCACCACGACGTCGTTCAGACCGGAGACGACTTCTCTCAGCCTGATGTTCAGGGTGGTAGTGGAGGCGCTGACCTTTACGTTTTGTGTTTCGTAGCCGACGTTGGAGAATTGAATCGTAGCCCCTTCATCCGGCACCGTTAGCTTGAAGTGACCGTCGACGTCGGAGCTGGTTCCGACGGAGGTGCCCCGGACTGTGATGGATACGCCGGCAAGGGGTTCACCTTTTTCGTTGGAGACCGTTCCGTTGAGCTCGCGGGCTTTTATCTCCTCCCGGGTGCTGGCGATGGGGGAGAGCTCCTTGAACATGCTGGGGATGCTCTCGCTTCGGTCGCGGACCGAAGAGATGACGATGGTATTGCCCAGCTGCTCGTATCGCAGCCGGGTGTTGGCCAGGAGGGCTTCCAGGATGCTGTGCACCGAGCGGTTGCCGCTGACCAGGCTAAGATTGTGTATCTTCTTGACTTCCCGTTTATTATAGGCGAAGAAAAAGGGAGTCATCTGCTGGATTCTCTCCAGGGCGGTCATGAGCGGTTCGTCTTTCAGCTCGAGGGAGATGTAGACTTTGTTCATGTCCTGGCCGCTGGCGTCGCGGGCGCTTAGGAGCTGGATGCTGCACAAAAAGCAAAGAAGGATGACAAAGCTGATGCGCATAAGATACTGCAATCGTTGTTTGGTTAGGTTAAGCAGTTGTTGGCGCCCTGGTTCCAGGCAGGGGCGTCTAAACGCTGACAATAAGGAAAATGTCATAGTTTTGATTGTTTTAAATGATGACTAGTTGTTTAAAACGGGATACCTCCTTGTCAAAGAGAAAGGTATCTTTTCGGCCTATTTCGGGTTCCAGCCGGAATAGGCTTTTTTATTTTCGCGCGGCGGATTGCTTTGAAAAGAATCCGCCCTGCGTAAAAAGCTTTTTTACTTGCAACCTTCGCCACTGATTCGCACATGCGTGTGGTCGATGGTGTATTCCATGTTGTTGATCTTAGATAAGACCTTGATGATTTCTTCCAGTGATTCGCCTTCGGTAAAGGAGGCGGTCACCGGGCAATTTTCTGCGGCGGGGTTGGTGAAGACGATATCGGCATGGAAGCGTTGGGCTAGCTCGTCCATCGCTTCTTTCATGGTCACGTCGTTGAAAAGCAGGTAGGGCTTCTTCCAGGCGAGGAATTCGCCGGCGTTGACCTGGACTTTGTTTGGTCGAAGGTGTAGTGAATCCAGCCGGATCTGCTCGTTGCGTCGCAGGATGCTGAATTGACCTTTTTCGTTTTCTACTTTTACTTTTCCTTTTGTGACGGTGATGACGATATCGTTCACGTTGCTGGCATTGATGTCGAAAGCCGTGCCCAGTACGATGGTACGGATGCTGGCAGTGTGGACGATGAAGGGGCGGGGATCTTTGTGAATAGAGAAGAAGGCTTCTCCATGAAGGGTTACTTCCCGGGTCGTTTGATTGAATCCTTTTTCATAATCGATACGGGCGTCTTTGTTAAGTAGAACTTTACTACCATCGGATAAGGTTATGCAACGGTCGGCCGCAGGGTTGACGACGGCCAAATGAGCTGACGGAGCAGGAGGGGCAGGGGCAGGGAGATGGAAATAATAGGCCAGGAAGGAAACGAGGGTAATCCCGAGTAAGGCCGCGGCCCAGCGGCTGAAGAAGAGAGTGCGTAAGACCGGTCTGGGTGACCGGACTGGGGCAGGATCATCGTTGACGGCGGGAGGAGACTCTGGTTCGCGCGAGCCGACGATATGCCGTAGGATGGCATCTGCTGCCTGTGGATCCTGGGAATAGAGCGGGAAGTCGTTCTTCCAGGTTTCATCGATGAGCCGTCGCAGAGTTTCGTCGTGCTCCGACTGCAACAGCAGGTCGAATAATTCATCCTTTTCCGCAGCGGTACAGGTCTTCCCAAAATACCGGCGGAACAGGTAAGCCAATCGTTGGGATGCTTCCATGTGTAGTAGTTCAATCGTAAAGACTGAAAAATGCGGAGATAGGAGTAGGTGATCGGGAAAAAAAATTAACTTTTTTTTTAGCCCGACTTTAGTTGTGCGTTGGTGAAGGCTTTAGTCGAGGAAGATTTGGGTGAACAGGAAGATGAAAATCAGGAGTCGATCCGATTGGAAGTGCAGAGTATCTCTTAGGGTTTTTAGCGCTTGTACCAGGTGTGTCTTTACAGTGTGCCGGGAGATGTGAAGGCGGGAGGCAATCTCTTCGTGTTTCATCCCCTGGTTGCGACTGAGTGTAAAGATGAGCTTTTGGCGGGGCGACAGCTGGTCGAGTGCGCGTTGAAGCTGCTCCTCGTTCTCCCGGCTGAGGATATGATCTTCGACGGGATTGTCGCTGACGGATAGCAGTTCTGCGATCTGGCGGCGCAGGGATGCTTCTTTGGCCATATTCTTCAGGAGGTCGAAAATCTGATTGCGGGCGATAGTGAAAAGCCAGCTGTCGAAACGGAGGACGTGGGGGATCTTTTCACGGTTAAGCCAGACTTTGAGAAAGACGTCCTGTACCAGCTCGTCTGCCTGGGCATTATTTCCGGACAAATGGTAGGCATATGAGTATATCCTTTCCCGGTAGTGATGAAAAAGGACACCGAAGGCTTTCTCATCTCCTTCTGCTATCCGGGCAAGCAAGTTGTTCTCGTTCGGTATTGGCAAGGTCGTTACTGCACTATTTTGGCTACTGATGTCAAACATCGTTGCAGGTTGGTTGAGTTTGTATGCACATACCAAATTTATCTCAATTTGAGAAGACGCCAAATTTATTTGACCGGGTCATTGCTGCTAAAATTTTTAAATTCAATAGCAAATGAGTTCTGTGCATCCATACTTCCGCAGGGTGGTGACGGTGCGAGTACAGGGGCCAAAAAGAAAAAACTAATCGATTAGTTGGAAAACTAATAAATTAGTAGTAGCTTCATTTTAAATTATAGGAGACATGCAGAAACTAGCAAAACGTGAAGAGCAGATCATGCAAGCCTGCTGGCATTTGGGAAAGGCTTTTATAAAGGAGATCATTGCCGAGCTGCCGGATCCCAAGCCTCACTATAACTCTGTTGCGACCATGGTGCGGATATTGGAAGATAAGGGGTTTCTCAGTCACGAGGCTTTTGGCAATACTTTTCAATATTATCCGGTGGTCTCGAAAGAAGAGTATCAGAAACATGCTTTTGACGATATCGTAAGGGTTTACTTTAATAATTCTTATCCCCGGATGCTGGCTTATTTTGCCAAGGAGCAGAAGCTATCCCCGGAGGAATTGAACGAAATCATGGAGATCATCAAATCCCAGAAGAAATGATACCATATATCTTTTATGCTACGGGCATCACGACGATCTGCTTTTTCTTCTATAAGCTCCTGCTGCAGAAGGAGACTTTTTATCGATGGAACAGGTGGATGCTGATGGGGTGCTTATGTGTCTCTTTTGTCTTGCCGCTGCTCCCGGCTCCTCATGGGTGGAGCTGGCGTTCGAGCGTGAGACCCGAGCCTGTGGTGACGGCGGCGGTTCAACCGAAGGTGGAACAGGCGCTGCCGGTAATAACGTATGCCGAACCTGTGGTGGAGGAGAAGCAGCCTCCGGTACAGAAGGTGCGGCTGCATAAGGCGAAGAAGCGGCCGGCGGCCGTTGTCGAAGCGCCTGTGGTTTCTGAAACGGTTACAACCGACCGGCCGGTGGTTGCGGCTGTGAGTCCATCCTTGCCGCATGTGGAGGGGCAGGTTGATGTAGCGAAAGAGGATGCGGGGGTAGACTGGGCTCGTTTATTTTCGCTGGGATTACGTTGGATTTTTTATGCGTATTGCTTCGGCGTTGTATTCTTTGGCGCCAATTTCCTTTTGCAGCTGGTGATTCTTCTTTTTCAGTCTTATGCCAACCCGGTCATCCGGGATGGAAGGTTTCGTATTGTCGAGATGAGTGGGAACCGGGCCCCTTGTTCTTTCGGGAATACGATCTTTATCAATCCGGCCAGTTATGATTGGGAGACCTACAATCAAATCCTTATCCATGAAAAGACGCATGTCAGTGGCCGTCATACCGTCGATATCCTGCTAGCGGAGCTGGCGGTGGTCCTGCAATGGTTTAATCCGTTTGCCTGGTTGTACCGGCGTGAAGTCGAGAATAACCTGGAATTTTTAACCGATGAGGCCGTCCTTCTCCACCGGGAGGTGGAACGATCGGCGTATCAGCTGAGCCTGCTGAGGGTTTCTGCACCTCATCTGCCTTTCAGTATTACCAATAATTACAATCAATCACTGTTAAAAAGACGTATCGTTATGATGAATAGTAAACCATCTTCCCGGTATACGATCTGGAAATACTTTTTCCTGGTTCCCATTTTTACGGGCCTGGTCTGTATCCTGAATGAGCCCCTGGCTTATGGTCAGGAGGTGAAGCCGGCTACGGCTCCCAAGGTTAAGAAGGCTACGCCTGCTTCTGCCGCTCACCCGGCTACGGCTCCCAAGACCGCTAATCCTGCCCCTGCGGCAGCTCCTGTTACTCCGGCCCCTGCTGCGGCGGCGAGCCATCCGGCTGTGACCGTGACGACGGAAGGCACCGGTACAGATGAAAATGTCGAGGCGGTCGTGGCGCTGCAGAATCAAATGGCGGCTAATGCCAGCCTGGAGACTACGCAGGCAACGCTGGCTTATTTAAACACAAACGTTACAACTACGTTGAACGCGGCCGATGTGATCAATACGCAGATTCAGGCCAGGCAGGCCCTTGCTGTTCCTTTGGCCCCTATATCGCCAAAATTTTCTTTTAATGAAACGATTCCGAGTGTTACTGCTAAAGAGATTACGGAAGGTTCCTGGTTTATCACTACGAGCGACAACAAGCTCTGGGTCGAATTGAAGGCCGGGGATGACGATCATAACTGGTCAAGCTCCTTTCATATCGAAAAGAGCGAGATCAATCCTTTTCCGGGGAGCGGAAATGTTACCTTCAAGCTGGTCCGGGATGCGGGTACGATGACCTTTACCGGTCAGTTCGATGGCCAGCAGGGCTTTGGTCATTTCAATTTTGCAGCGGCGGAGGGATACTCTAAGGCGTTGGAGGAGATGGGGGTGACGGAGATGGAAGGACGCAGGGACGTATCCTTCTTCCTGTCCGATGTAAAGAAAGACTATGCCAGCATGGTCCTGCACAACGGCTATCCGCATATCACGGCCCGCAACCTGCTCGCTTTCTCCTCGATGCGTATCGATCAGGAGTTTATCCAGTACTGGAGGGGGGCAAGCATGGCGGACATCGAGGACCCGAGGACGCTGATCACGCTCAAGGCTATGAAGATCGACAGGGCATATGTGGAAGAGATGAAGGCGGCGGGCTATGATCATCTGACGTCACGGCAGCTAAGCTCTCTCAAGTCGATGCATATCGACGGCGCTTATGTCCGGTCGATGGGCAAGGGGAAGGACAACGAAACGATTCCTGTCGAGCAGCTGGTTTCTTATAAGGCCATGAATATCGATGCGGACTATATCAGCTCGCTGAAGAAGGTTGGCTTTGGCGACCTGGGCCGGCATGAAATTACCTCTCTTTACTCGATGAAGGTCACGGCCGACTATATCAAGGGTTTTCAGGATATAGGTTATAAAGAGCTTTCTGCAAGGGATATCATTCAGTTCAAATCGCAGGGTATTACGCCGGAGTATGTGAAGAGTCTCCGGGATCAGGGTTTCAAGGACCTGTCTGCGCGGGAAATCGTTCAGTTCAAGGCGATGAAGATTACGCCGGAGTTTATAAAAGGCTTCCGGGATATCGGATATTCCGATGTCTCTATGTCCCGTCTCAACGCGCTGAAAGCCCAGGGAATTACCCCGGAATACGTGGCTGAGTTCAAGAAGCTCGGGTTTAAGGATATACCGGTCAACATGCTGAGCATGCTGAAGAGCACGGGGGTTAACGCGGATTACATCTCAAAGATGCGGGAGAAGGGATTTGTTACGGACGATCTTAACAAATATATCCGGCTCAAACGGGACTTCGAATAAGTAAGCTATATGTATGTCTATCTCCGGTTTCTACTGGCATTCGCTTTTTTTCAAGCGAATGCTCAAATCCCGAAACTGCAAAAAGATATTCCCGACCTGATGCAGAAAGCTGATATCCCGGGGCTCTCTATTGCTGTCATACGAAACGGAAAACTGGCTTATTCCGAATCCTACGGCGTAATGAACGCAGATACCCGGCAGCCCGTGAATTCCTTTACGGTTTTTGAAGCGGCTTCGTTGAGCAAATCCGTTTTTGCTTACGGTGTTCTTAAACTCGTCGATAAGGGCAAACTTGACCTGGACACACCATTAATCAAATACCTCGGTAACGATTATGGCGTAACAGATTCTCGGATTAAGCTGGTTACAGCGCGGCATTGTCTTTCCCATACCTCGGGCTTTCCAAACTGGCGTGAGCTCGACCAAAGCGATACATTGAAAATCCATTTCACCCCAGGAGAAAGATGGCGTTATTCAGGCGAAGGCATTGTTTATCTATCCAAGGTTGTCGAAAAGATCACAGGGCTTTCCCTGGAAGAATTTATGCAGCAATATGTTTTGAAACCGCTTGGCATGGTGCATAGCAGCTATACCTGGCTTCCAGGATTCGATACCCTGAAAACCTGGCGGCATGATGACCTCGGCACGGTGAGTGGCCGCTCCCAAAAAATAAAAGGCGAGTTAGTGGCCATCACCGAAGAAGCCAACGCGGCTGCCAGCCTGAGCACAAATGCTGAAGACTACGCCAGATTCCTCATTGCGGTGTTGAACGGAACAGGCCTGGCGTCAAAGAGTTTACGGCAAATGATGGCGGTGCAGGTACGGACAAATGAAAAATATCCGGAACTGGCTTGGGGGCTCGGCGTGGGACTGGAAACGATGCCGGATGGGACATGGTTCTGGCACTGGGGTGATAATGGCAACGGTAAGGCTTTTTTCATAGCGTCTCTGTCGACAAAAAATGCGGTCGTGTACTTCGCGAACGCTTCGATGGGGCTGGGGATCGCCCCGTATATTGTTGCTGATGCCGTGGGTGGTAATCACCCTTCCCTGGAGAACCCTCGTTACAAGCGCCCGGATGACCCTGCCCGTGTACTCCTGAAATCAATGATCGCAGAAGGTGCAACGAAAGCCCTCCCTGCGTATGTTGCGGAAAGAAAAAAAGATACTACGCGCGCTATTGGAAACGAGGATATGATCGACATTGGGTACGCATTGATTCGGTTGAAAAAAAATGAAGATGCAATGCTTGTGCTGAAACAAAATACCCTGGATTTTCCCGGCTCCTGGAACGCATGGGCCAGCTACGCAGAAGCCTGCCTGTACGCCGGTGACAAGGGGCTAGCCATTGAATGTTGTAAGAAATCGTTGGAACTCAATCCCAAAAGCGAGAAGGGGAAAAGAATAATGGAGAGACTGCTGGGGAACACCAAATAAATAAAGAGCTACTTCCGTTCTATTTTGGTTTTAAAAAATCCTGCGCCGGGGCGGCAGGATTTTTTATTTTTGTCGGATATGTCAATGCAGGTCGATCAAGCTTCTTCCAAGGGAAGGATTCGTATAATGGTAGCGATTTTCTTTT
>JAFDYG010000485.1 GCA_018267545.1 Bacteroidota bacterium | reverse complement strand
GAATCCCTGCAACGTTTCCTCCCCAAAGAAAACCTGGTCGCACCTGTCTACCGCGGCAAGGGAAAAGATGGCGAAGGAACAGCCGACAAGGTATGGAGCTATCATAAATATATCAGCTACGATTCTTCCGTCTACGCCTATGGCCCCATTAAAGACCTGCGCGACTTCGCCGAAAAGGCCCAGCTCGTCAATTACGACCAATATCGCGCGCTGATGGAAGGCTTCAGTTCCCATATGTGGGAATGGTATACCGGCACCATCATCTGGAAAACACAAAATCCCTGGACCGCGCTCAGAGGCCAGATGTATGATTATTACCTCGACGTAAACGCCTGTCTCTACGGCCTGCACAGCGGCAGCGAACCCCTGCACGTCCAATACGACCCGGTGACAAGCATGGTGATGATCGTCAACAATACGTTCCGTACCCACAACGACCTGATGCTGCAGGTCCGCGTAGTCGACATGTCCGGTAAGAGCAAGCTGCTAACCCAGGTGTTCTCCGTAGCAGGACCCACAATGGCCAAGAATTATATACCCATCGGCCCCCAAATCAACCCGATGCGTGCAAAAGAAGGCATCTTTCTTTCCCTGCGCCTCGTCAATGAAAAACAGGAGGTCGTAAGTGATAACTTCTACTGGCTGCCCGATTCGACAGGCGTCCATTCCGGTCTTCAACAGATAAAGCCGGCCAACCCGGCCGTCGAAGTCAATCACATCAATCCATCTCAAATAAAAGTCACTCTCCGCAACCCCGCCGGCGGCCCCGTGGCTTTCTTCAACCGAATATCATTAGTAGACAACAAGACAAAACAACGCATCTTACCCGTCTTCTACAGCGATAACTACGTCTCGGTCCTCCCCGGCGAAAGCAAAATCATTACCCTGGACTACACACCCCGCCAGGGCGAGACACCGCAGGTGTCGGTAAGGGGTTGGAACGTAGCCGAGAAATTCTATTAACTTTGCCGTAGATCTCAAAAAATCGAAGGCAATGAAATCGAACATATCATGGGGAGCTGCTGCGCTGATAACCCTCACAGCCCTCGCCGGTTGCGGCTCTTCACGCGAAAGTCAGTCATCCGACCCGTCCGCACGGGCCTGGCAGAGCCAGCCCCTGACCATCGACGGCTCCGACAAGGATTGGCCGAAAAATCCCCAATACTCGGTCAAGTCCGAACAGATTAACTATTCTATAACTAATGACGCCCAGAACCTCTATATCTTAATGTCGACCAAGAGCGCACAAGAGGCACAAAAGATCGTCCAGGGTGGAATGACGGTTTGGGTCAATCCCAAAGCCGATAAGTCTATCAGCGGAGCCATCGGCATCGGCTACCCCCTCGATTCCCGCAACGACCGCGACAAGACCCTGATGGAAGAGGCCCGCCCTGACCGCAACAGGGAACACCGCCCCTCGACCCTCGAAGACAAAAAGGAATACGCCCTCTACGGTTTCGACAACGGCAGCCAGGCCATCCCTACCTATACTTACGGTGACACCAATACGCAGAATATCCAGATGCGCATGGACTATAACGACGCCGGCGACCTGGTCTATGAAGCAGCCATCCCGCTGACCATCCTCTTCCCCGGTCACAACGCATCCTCATCTTATGCCTCCAAGACTGTGGCCGTAGGCTTTCTCATCGAAGGCCTGCCCCCCGGCACCAACGTACCCCGCGGCGGTGGCGGTGGCGGACCCACCGTAGGCGTAGGCGGCGGAGTAGGCTTTGGCTCCTTCGGCAGCGGAGGCGGACTCGGCATCTCCATCGGCACCGGCTCCCTCCTCGGCGGCGGTGGCGGCGGCAGGAGACAGCTGTTCCGGCAGAGCGAAGTCTGGCAGACAACCCAGCTCTCCAATGTCCAGCGTCCCCTCAAGGGATTCTAGTCTTCTATTTTAGGCCTTGTAAACTTCATGGTATCCAGCATAAACCGGGTCTTCGTACTGTCCCATTCGACAAAGGCAGGGTCGTAAAGACCTCCATTGCGCTTTGACTGCAGCATAGCCGCCTCCTCCTGCGTCAACAGCCTCGTGCCCCAAAAAAAGCCGCCTTCCTGTAAAAAGGACTTCAGCTTTCGAAAAAAGGGACGGCGCATAGAATCCTTTTCCAGCCCGATAGCCAGCCTATCCTTCTGGTTTTTCCCAAACCGGTCCATCGTATCCACTCTCAGCCTGTTTAATTGTAAAACCTCCAGCACCCCTTCTTCGGGCAACCGGACCAGCTCTGCCGGGCGCAGATCGAGAAATAAAGGACGATTATCCTCCTCACCGTCCGAAAACCGCATACGGGTATATTGAAAGTAATAATAATTACCCAGGCTATCGATCAGCAGATTCCCATCCAGATAGTCGAAATAGGGAGGAGAATTCCTTCCCTTCTGAACAGCCAGCCAATCATCTCCTTTTTTTACCGGAGTAGCACAGCCCGCCAGCAACAATAACAAGAATAAATATCTATTTAAAATGCCCATCATACCATGCAATAGACCGTCCAATGATATCCTCCAAATGCCTGCTCTCCCTTATCCCATGCCCTTCCCTCGGATACCTCACCATTCTCGTCTCCACGCCTACGTCTTTCAGTCCAATATAAAATTGCTCGATCTCCGCCGGATTCACCAGCTGATCATTATCCCCGTGGATAAACATTACCGGCGTATGCACTTTATACAACAGCCGTATCGCCGACCGGAACCAAAGCGAATCCACCACTCCATTCAAATGCGGCTTCACATCATATTCCTGCTGCAAATAATCATGGTACACCGACATATAGTTGTGACTGACCAAATTCGATATGCTCGCCGACGGTATCGCCACCGAGAACCGGTCCGTCTGCGTGACCAACCAGTTCGTCAGCTGCCCGCCATAGCTTTGCCCTTCTACACCAAGCTTATGCGCATCAATCCCCGGATACTTCGCCAGCGCAGCATCGATCGCCGCCAGCACATCCTTCGCCTCCTTCCCATTCTGGTCGTACGCAATCGCCGCGGCAAATTTCTGTCCATACCCGATGCTACCTCGATAGTTGACCATCAAAGCGGCATAACCATGCGCGGCATAAGCCTGTGCCCGATGATTGAAAGCCGGCCCCTGCTGACTATGCGGCCCGCCATGGATCATCACGATCATCGGATGCTTGCCATTGCCCCATCCCGCAGTCGGCAAGGTCAAAAAAGCCTCGACCTCCAGCCCATCCACACTACGAAACGAAAAAGCCTCCACCGCAGCAACCCTCTTCTTACCCAATAGTTCTGCGTTGAGATTAGTCAATGCCTTTCCTCCCTCATACAGCTGCGGCAAATCTACAGCCGACGACATGCAGGTCAAAACCCCGCCATCCCGGGCCACCGCAAACCCAGATACATCTCCCCGCCCCCCCGGCGGCCGCGCAACGACCTCATCCCCTGTCCCATTCGGGTGAATCCGATGCAAGAACGTACTTCCCCGGGAATTGACGGTAAAATACAACCACTGACCATCCGGCGACCAAACCGGCGCATTTTGCCGATTGTCGATCCCCGCCCCCACCTCACGACGACTGCCACTTGCCACATCGACCGTCCACACGTGCGTATCCTCCAGATTTGTCTCCGAAGAAGTAATGTCCCGCTTCAACCCGGAATAAGCGATCGTCTTCCCATCCGGCGACCATACAGGTGCAAATTCATTGCTCTTCGTCTGCGTAAGCGCACGCACTGAACCCGAAGCTATATCCAAAAGAAAAATATCATAGTTGAAAACGAAATCCGGGTCCGGCTCATGATTCGATAAAAAGACCAGCTGCCGGCCGTCTGGCGACCAGGATATCGAATGCTCCGTAGCGTCCCCCTTTGTCAGCTGAGAAACCTGCCTGGACGCCAGATCCACGATAAAAATATGCAGGCGTCGATTATCACTAAACCGTCCCCCAGCCGATGTAGCCGGTCGGAACCAATACCGGGTAATGACGATCGGGTCCCCATTCATATCCGGCTCGGGGCCGGGAGTAGCCGAAACAAACGCCAGCCGCTGCCCATCCGGACTCCAGGCCAGCCGGTTGCCTACCATCGGCCAGGGATGATTCGACGTTTGATAATCCGCCACCTTCTGCGCCCCGGAACCATCCTTACCTATTACAATAACCCCCGGCGTCCCTCCCGGAAGACTCCCCAGATAAGCCAGCCGGCTCCCATCCGGCGACCATCGGACGGAATTACCTTCGATCCCATCCCCGCCGCCCAGCGGAGCAACCATCCCGGTCTTCCTGTCACCCACATAAATACGGTTATAGGGAAAGCCTGGCCGGTCTGCACAGGATACCATCACGGAAAAATGAATGCCGTCTGAAGAGAGCTGCGGGTCTGCGATGCTACGCAGACGGTAGAGATCGGAAATACGAATGGAATCTGTCGGTTGTGCGGTGAGGGAGCCGGTGACCGCCACCCACACGATCAACCCCAGCAGGATTGCTTTTCTCATAATTCGTTACAATTAATGTGCAGCCGGCAACCCCGTAGTAATGGTTAATTTCTCCGATGAAAACTACGAAAAATTTGATAATGAATCACTAAGAATGGCCTGACAATTGATAAATAGGGAGAGAATTCGCTAATTTCCACCCTTAATTCAACTATGTTATATGACAAAACCATTTCTTCTACTCACAGCGACCATTACAACGATTTCATTATTAACAAGTTGCGTTTCCAGTGGCAGATACCATGCCTCCCTTAGCGCCCTGCAATCCGCCCGTGACGACAGCGCCCGGCTAGCCAACAAGGTAGCCGATCAGCAAAAACACATCGGACAATTGGATAATCAGGTCAGCGACCTGAATAAAAGGGTTGACGACCTGACAAAACACGCCGGCGAATTGTCAACCGAATCCGCCAACCGGCAGAACGCCCTGAAGAAAACCCAGGCCGACCTCGACGCCAACAAAAAGGAATTGGCGGCCAATCAGAAAGAGCTGGCAGACCGTCAAAAACGTCTCGAGCAGCTCCAGGCCCTTATGGACCAGCAAAAGAAAGCCATCACCGATATCCGCAAGAAGATGAGCGACGCCCTCGTCGGCTTCAACTCCAATGAGCTCACCGTCTCCATCAAGAATGGTAAAGTATACGTCTCCCTGCAGGAAAACCTGCTATTCCCCTCCGGCAGCGCCGTCGTGAATCCCAAGGGTAAGGAAGCCCTCGGCAAGCTCGCGGGCGTCCTGAACAATAACCAGGAAATCACCGTCGACATCGAAGGTCATACCGACTCTAACCCTATCCATGGTCGTTACCAGGACAACTGGGACCTGAGCACGGCGCGTGCCACCGCGATCGTTCGCATCCTGACCGTAGACTATAAGGTCGACCCCACCAGGGTCATCGCCTCCGGTCACAGCCAGTTCGACCCCGTACAGTCCAACACCACGGCAGACGGAAGAGCACAAAACAGAAGAACCGAAATCATCCTGTCGCCAAGACTCGACGAGCTGTATCGCCTCATCGAATCCAGCCCGGGCAGCGCATCCAAATAATAAAAGAATAGAAACAAAAAAGCCGGTCGACGACCGGCTTTTTTTATCAATGAAGTTTAAACGAACTCAACGCCTGGTCGAAGCTCGGCTGATCCTTATCCAGCTCCCCCTTCTTCGAAGTACAGGTAATCAAATAAGCAATCCCCTTGCTCGAAATCACGTACAACACCTGTTCCATTCCCAACCCCTTGGGACTTTGCCCATAATAATGGAGATACTTGCTCTTCAAACCCGCAACTTCTTTCTCCCCCTTCCCTACAAGACTAAACTGAGGCATATAGCTGCTGAGCGCAGTCACGTTGTCGTCGAAATATTTATCCATAGAAGACCCATGCATCGATTCAGTAACCACATTGACATTGGCCCTGAATGTCCTGCTGGTATCCGGAGCCATCAGCAGCGTGGCCTTCAGGTTCGAAAATGACGTATCGATCTTGGACCACCCGGCTGGCGCCTCGATATCGAAATTCCCCGTACCCGCATTCACGCCGGGCGTACTCCCCGCCTGCTTCAAGACTTCTTCGACCGAAGGCTTTTTACTTTGATCCTTACAAGCAGTGAATAATAGCAGCCCTGCCAAAAAACCGATAACATACTTATTCATGGTAATGTGTTAGGTGAGAAGTAAAGATAATCAGTTACCGGCAGCAAACAAATACAGAACCAAATTGTTAGTTCGCCAACTCAACACATCTAAAATGACAACCACCACTCAACAAGATCTATTCGTTACGACCGCCCTGCATACCTGGGAACAATCGATCAAAAGGGCCTCCGGCTTCTTCGACGGCTGCTCGGACGCCGACCTGGAAAAAGAAATCGTTCCCGGTAAGAACCGCGTCGTTTATCTCCTCGGTCACCTGACCGCCGTACATGACCGCATGATCCCCCTGCTGGGTCTCGGCGAAAGACTCTACCCCCAGCTCGACGAGCTCTTTATCTTCAATCCGGACAATACCGCCGCGGCCTTTCCCCCCGCACAAGAGCTGCGGGAATACTGGAAAACCGTCAATGAGCTGCTCGCCGCCCGCCTTCGGGGCTGGACGCCGGAAGACTGGCTGCAACGCCACACCGCCGTGTCCGAAGAAGACTTTGCCCGTGAACCCCACCGCAACCGCTTCAACCTCGTGATCAACCGTTCCGGCCACGTCCAATACCACCTCGGTCAGCTGGTCTGGTTCAAAAAATAATCTCACCCCGAAATTCCCCCTCGCACAAGGGGCGCGTCCCCGGCCCCCACAGCCGGGGACGGCTAATTTCGGGGATAATCGGTTGAAAGACTGCTCATTTTACCTATTTTTGCTGCCATAACAAAAACCATTCATGTCTTTCTTCCAGGATAAAGTAGTCGTAATCACCGGTGGCAGCGATGGCATAGGCAAAGCCCTGATCTCCACCCTTATCCCTCTCGGCGCCAAAGTGGCCACCTGCGGCCGCAACCACGACAAGATCTACAATCTGCAGAGGGAATATTCCCACGTGATGCTCCACGCCATGGCTTGTGACGTCAGCAACGAGATCGAATGCCGCCGCTTTATCGAATCCACTATCGACACCTTCGGAAAGATCGACATCCTGATCAACAACGCCGGCATCAGCATGCGCGCCCTCTTCCTCGACGCCGACACCGACGTGACCCGGAAGATCATGGAGATCAACTTCCTCGGCGCCGTCTACTGTACCAAATACGCCCTGCCTTCCATCCTTGAAAACGGAGGTACCGTCGTAGGCGTTTCCTCTACCGCCGGCTATCGCGGTTTGCCCGGTCGCTCCGCATACTCGGCATCTAAGTTTGCCCTGCAAGGCTGGCTCGAAGCCCTTCGCACCGAAATGCTGCACAGCGGCGTCAACGTTATGTGGGTCTGCCCCGGATTTACCGCATCGAATATCCGCATGGCGGCGCTCGACAACCACGGCAAAGCCCGGGGCGAAAGCGTCCTCAACGAAGGCAGCCTCATGACCGCCGAAGAATGCGCACGCCATATCCTTCACGCCATTGAGAAACGCAAGCGCACCCTCATTCTGACCTTCCTCGGCAAAATCACCGTTCTGATGAATAAGGTGGCGCCTTCACTGGCAGACCGCCTGACCTATAAACATTATTATAACAAGCAGGGAGAGTTCGTCAAATAAACCGGAATGGCCTTAATTACCCTAACATCGGATATCGGTCATAAGGATTATCTCGTGGGGGCTCTAAAAGGCCAGTTAGCGCAGATCAACCCCGCATTTAATATCATGGACATCTCCCACGAGCTGTCCCCCTTCAACTATCCCCAGGCGGCCTATATCTGCCGCAATGCGATCAAACACTATCCGCCCCATACGTATCACATCATCCTGGTGAACCTCTTCGAGAAGAAGCCCGAACAATTGCTCCTGGCCTTTCACCGTAACCAATACCTGCTCTGTGCCGACAATGGCCTGCTGACCATGATCCTCGAAGGCCGTCCCGAAATGGTCATCGGCCTGCCCCTCGACAAGACCGCTCCCAAAAATACCCTGTACTGCGTCGGCGTGATGGGCCGCGCCATCCAAAACCTCATCGACGGGAACGGTCTGCTGAGCATCGGCAACCCCGACCCCGCCTTCACCGAGAAGAACCACCTGCGCCCCGTCTTTGGCGACAACTGGATCGAAGGCCAGATCATCTTCATCGATGCCTTCGAAAACGTCATCGTCAATATCACCCGGGAAGAATTCGAAGAACAACGAAAAGGACGCCACTTCCGCCTGATCTTCAAAAGGGACGAAGTCATCGAAAAGATCAGCGAAACCTATGCCGACGTCGCAGAAGGCGAAAAGCTCGCCATCTTCAACTCCGCGGGCTATCTCGAGATCGCCATCCAAAAAGGAAACGCCGCCGGACTTTTTGGCTTACAGGACTTTACGGAACAATCCCAGAACACCTACCTTCAAAGCCGCCTCTTCTACCAAACCGTACGGGTATACTTTGAATAAAAACCCGTTAAATCACCCCTCATCCAAGGAAATTAGCTGTATTTAACGTTAATTCGCGCCGTAAACTGAACAAAAACATGAATTTCAACCGAGCGAACAACATCGTAGGCTGGATTGTAGGATTAATCGCCTGTACCGTGTACGTCTTAACCATGGAACCCACCGGCAGCTTCTGGGATTGCGGCGAATTCGTCTCCAGCTGCTACAAGCTCCAAATCCCCCACCCGCCCGGCGCACCGCTCTTTACCCTCCTCGGCCGTTTCTTCATCATCCTCTTCGGGGATAATCCCCTAACCGCCGCCCGCGGCGTCAACTTCATGAGCGCCATCGCCAGCGGACTGTCCATTCTCTTCCTCTTCTGGACCATCACCCACTTTGCCCGCAAGATCGTCCAGAAAGGCAATACAGCTGTTGAACCCGACAAGCAACAACTCTTCACCATCCTGGCCGCCGGCACCGTCGGCGCCCTTGCCTATACTTTTTGCGACTCCTTCTGGTACAGCGCCGTCGAAGGTGAGGTGTACGCATCCTCCGCCTTCTTCACCGCCCTGGTCTTCTGGGCCATTCTCAAATGGGAGCATAACGCCGACAAACCCGGTTCCGACAAATGGATTATCTTTATTTTCTATATGATGGGCCTGTCCATCGGCGTCCACCTGCTCAACCTGCTGACTATTCCCGCCATCGTGATGGTCTATTATTTCAAACGCTACAAACCCACGACCGGGGGATCCATAATCGCCTTCCTGATCGGCTGCGTGATCACAGGCCTGGTGCAGAAATTCGTTATTCAGTACACCATCAAGGGTGCAGGCGCCTTCGACATCTTCTTTGTCAATAGCCTGAATATGCCCTTCTTCTCCGGTTTTGCCTCCTTCTTTATCCTATTGGCGGCAGGCCTCTTCTTCGCCACCCGCTGGGCTGCCCGGAAAGGAATATACTATTTGAAGATCGGCCTCTGGTGCGCCGCCTTTATGCTCCTGGGTTATTCCACCTACTTCACCACCCTGATCCGCAGCACGGCCAATCCTGGCGTAGACATGTATAATGTCGACAACCCCGTGAGCCTTGTGGGCTATCTCAGCCGCGACCAATACGGCGACTGGCCCATCTTATACGGCCCCGATTTCCAGGACCGCGCTCCCCGCGTTGACGCAGGCAACCTCTATGTAAAGGGACAGGAGAAATACGAAATTGCCGGTAAAGTTTCCGGTCAGGACTGGGGCAGCACCCCTTCATCCCACGTCTTCCCGCGTATGTGGGACGGTAACAATGACCGCGGACAGATCGACTGCTACCGCACTTTCGCCAATCTCGGCGAAGGCGAGGCCCCGACGATGGCCGACAACATCAAGTATTTCATGAAATACCAGAACGGAGTGATGTTCTTACGCTACTTCCTTTGGAATTATGCCGGTAAGCAAAACGATCTCCAGGGCTTTGGAAACTACCGTGACGGTAATTTCGTCACCGGCATCTCCTTTATCGACGACCTCATTTATGGCGATCAAAGCAAACTTCCTGATACCATCCATAAAAACAATAAGTCCTATAACCGGCTTTTCCTCCTGCCCGTTATACTCGGCCTCATCGGCCTGATCTACCAGGCCTCCCGCAGCAGGAATGACTTCTGGGTCACCGCACTGCTCTTCTTCTTTACGGGCGAAGCTATCGTCATTTACTTAAACCAGGCCGGCTACCAACCCCGCGAACGGGACTACGCATACGCCGGCGCCTGCTATGCATTCGCCGTCTGGATTGGCCTCGGCGTCCTTTGGGTGAAAGAGATCATAGAGAAATATGCATTCAAAGGCAAGGCGCAGATGGCTAATTACGCCGCAGCTGGCCTCTGTTTCCTCGCCGTCCCCGTGCTGATGGGCAGCCAGGAATGGGACGACCACGACCGCAGCAAGAAAACCCTGGCCCGCGATATCGGCAAAGACTACCTGGAAAGCTGTCCGCCGAACGCCATCCTCTTCTCCTTCGGCGATAACGATACTTATCCTCTGTGGTATGCACAGGAAGTAGAAGGCATCCGTCCCGACGTCCGCGTCATGAACTATAGCCTGCTCGGCACAGACTGGTATATCAACCAGCTCCGTTACAAGGTGAACCAAAGCGGTCCCACCGACGTCATCTTCACCCCCGAACAAATCCAGGGCAACACCCGTGACGCCGTTCCCATCCAACCCATCAAGGGCTTCGATCCCGACAAATACTATGACTGCTATACCATCTTTAAAGACGTCGTAGGCAGCAACGACCAACGCTATACTGTCTCCAGCGAAGACGGCGATATCTACAACATCCTGCCGATACACAAGCTGTCCGTCCCCGTAGACGCCGATATGGTCCGCAGGAATGGAACCGTCAACGCCAGCGACAGCGTAGTCAGCGAGCTGCACATCGACATCTCCAAGGACAAGGGCTATCTGTTTAAGAATGAGCTTGCCGTCCTGGCCGTCATCGCCGCCAACAAATGGCAACGCCCCATCTGCTTCAACTCCACCTATGAGCTCGAAGCCCTGGGTCTTACCAAGTATATCCGCCAGGATGGCCTCGCAGGAAGACTAGTGCCCGTCGAAAGCAAGAACGCCAACTACGGCAGCTACAACAATGACGTCGCCTATGCGAACATGATGACGAAGTTCGGCTTCGGCAATGCCGATAAACCCGGCGTGTATTACGACGAAGAAAATCGCCGTCATCTCAACACCCTTCGCGCCGCACACGCTCAGCTGGCCCTGAGCCTGATCGATCAGGGCAAAAAGGATTCCGCCCGCAAGCTCCTGGAGCACTTCGACTCCAATGTCCTGGAATCCAACTTCCCTTACGGCATGACGGCCAACCGGGGCAATCAGCATAATCGTATCTCGATGAGCTTCCTGCTGGCGGCCTATGAATCGGACGACCCAACGCTCGCCAAAAAAGTATCCGCTTCACTGAAAAAAGACCTGACCCAGCAGATGCGATACTATAGTAGCCTCGGTGAAACCATGAGCAACGAACAGCTGGCTATCAATGCTCAAATGGCCATGCAAGGAAAGGGCGGGAATTTGTCGACTCGGCAAATGGGCTTTTCCAACGACATTCTCACCAGTTACCAGATGTTGCTGCAGCTGGATGACTGGGAGAAACAGTTTGGCCCCGGCGCTAAGAAAGCCAATTCACCCTCACAGGTTGAGAATCAGACTAAATAGGACAACAGGAAGACAAATAGATTCCCAATAAGAGAGCATATCCCAGGGCAATAACCCTGGGATATTTTTTTGACCATACTCCTGCAGGATGAGTGAATTCCGATCAAACCAAATCGTTGAATAAGTTGTTTTTAATCTGTAACTTCAACTTAATGTAGCGCTATGATAGGTTTTCAGTTCAAAAAGTACGACCCCAACGAAGAAGGCAAGTCCAAATTCGATCAGATGCTGGACATCTTCATGCAGCTGCTCAGCTATACCAATGGCGACGTGAGTGAGGCACTCCAGTGGATGAATCAGCTCGACAAAGAGTATCAGCTGACGGACGATGAATATGGGATGGGAGATTTTATCGAAGACTTGAAAGACAAAGGGTATATCGACGATAACAAACAAACCGGCGAGATTACCATCACCCCCAAAACGGAGCAGGGTATCCGCCGCCGCTCCCTCGAAGAAATCTTCGGCAAGCTCAAAAAGACAAAGCAAGGGAACCACAATACCTTTAAGCCGGGCGGTGGCGACGAGACCAATCCCGAGACCCGCCCCTTCCGTTTTGGCGACCAGCTCGAGCAGATCGATTTTACCGAGTCGATCCGCAACGCGCAGATCAATCATGGCATCGAAGCCTTCAACATGCAGGAGGACGACCTGAAGATCCGCGAGACGGATTACAAGGCCCAAACCTCCACCGTACTGATGATCGATATCTCTCACTCGATGATCCTTTATGGCGAAGACCGGATCACACCGGCCAAAAAAGTCGCCATGGCCCTCAGCGAGCTCATCACGACAAAGTATCCAAAGGATACGTTGGATATCGTCGTCTTTGGCAACGACGCATGGCCGGTAGAGATAAAGGACCTCCCCTATTTGCAGGTCGGTCCCTATCACACCAACACGGTGGCCGGACTCGAGCTGGCGATGGACATCCTACGCCGCCGCCGCAACGCCAACAAACAGATCTTCATGATCACAGATGGGAAGCCCACTTGTTTGAAAGTGGGTAAGCGTTATTATAAAAATAGTTTTGGCCTGGACAGGAAGATCACCAGCCGCTGTCTCAACCTCGCGGCACAATGCAAAAAGCTCAAGATCCCCATTACGACGTTTATGATCGCAAGCGACCCCTATCTGCAACGATTTGTCAATGAATTCACAGAAACAAACAATGGCAAGGCTTTCTTTGCCTCTCTCGACCGCCTCGGCAGCTTTATCTTCCGGGATTTCGAAAGTGGAAAAAGAAAGACGGTTTACTAGACACTAAAACAACTAAATGGACATCACTACGATCAAAACACTGGGGCAGCTGAAAAAAGCCGGGTACAAGAATCGATCAGTAAAGGAAGAAGTACGGGAGAATCTCATTCGCAAACTCAAAAACAAAGAAGCTACTTTCCCCGGCATCCTCGGCTACGAGGATACCGTCATTCCGGATACCGAACGGGCGCTGTTATCCCGTCATAACATCTTATTCCTCGGGCTGAGAGGACAGGCAAAGACCAGAATGGCTCGCCAGATGACCGAGCTGCTCGACGAGTACGTTCCATACGTAACGGGCAGCGAAATCAACGACGATCCTTACAACCCCATTTCCAAGTTTGCACGCAACCTCGTCGCCACCAAAGGCGACGATACTCCGATCAGCTGGCTGCACCGCAGCGAACGCTACGGAGAAAAGCTCGCCACACCGGACGTCAGCGTCGCCGACCTCATCGGAGACATCGACCCGATCAAAGCGGCCAATCTTCGTCTGAATTTCGCCGACGAAGAAGTCATCCACTTCGGCATCATTCCCAAGAGCAACCGCGGCATCTTCGTCATCAACGAAATCCCCGACTTGCAGGCCCGTATCCAGGTATCCCTCTTCAATATTCTCGAAGAAGGCGACATCCAGATCCGCGGCTTTAAGCTCCGCATGCCCCTGGATATGCTCTTCGTCTTTACGGCCAACCCGGAAGACTACACCAATCGCGGCTCAATCGTAACGCCCCTCAAGGATCGCATCGAGAGCCAGATCCTGACGCACTATCCCAAGAGCATCGATACCGCCCTGGCCATTACCGAGCAGGAAGCCGACGTCCATACCGAACAGAAAGGCCGCGTGCTCGTCAGCGACCTGGTCAAACGGCTCATCGAGCAGGTCTCCTTCGAAGCCCGCACCAGCGAGTACGTCGACAAGAAGAGCGGTGTCTCCGCCCGTCTGACCATCGCCGCCTTCGAAAATGCGGTCAGCGCAGCCGAACGCCGCGCCATCCTCAACAACGAGAAGGAAACGCAGGTCTGGATGAGCGACCTCGTCGGTATCGTCCCTTCGATCACGGGCAAGATTGAATTGGTCTATGAAGGCGAACAGGAAGGCCCCTACCAGGTAGCTTTCAATCTGCTCGAAAAAGCCTTCCGCACCCAATTCGTCAACTACTTCCCCAACCCCGACCAGATGAAGAAAAGGAAGGCCGACGCAAGGGACGACAACCCCTTCCGCCCCATCACACACTGGTTCGACAAGGGGAATCATATCAACCTCTTCTTCAACACACCCGACAGCGAAAAGATCCAGCAGCTGTATAAAGTAGACGGCCTGCACGCCTTCGTAAAGAAGTTTTTCAAAGGCGCCAACGAACGCGAAGCCGCCCTGCTGATGGAGTTCGTCCTCCACGGCCTTGCAGCCTATTCGCTGATCAGCAAGAGAGTAGTAGAAGGGAAGATAGAATTTAAAGACCTCATCGGCTCCATGGTCAACCTCGGCTCCTCCGGGAGCAGCTTCGGCAGCGAGGACGACGACCTTGAATCGGATGATTTCAACTAATAAAAAAAAGCCCGGTGTTTGCAAACCGGGCTTTTTTTATAAAATATTTACTTCTCGTTCCAGTCTGACCCCAAACTTTCGCTCCACACTCTGCAAGATCTCTTCACTTAGATTATAAATCTCCTCCCCCCTGGCCTGGCCGTAGTTGACCAGAACCAGCGCCTGCTTTGCATGACAACCCGCGTCGCCGCGGCGAACCCCCTTCCATCCGCATTGCTCGATCATCCACCCCGCGGCTAGCTTTGTCGCCGCTCCATCCGCCGCCGGATATCCCACAATCCCCGGATACTCCGCCTTCAATGCAGCCCATTTGTCATTCGATACCGTCGGATTCTTAAAAAAACTACCCGCGTTCCCGATCACCGCCGGGTCCGGCAATTTCGACTGACGGATATTGATCACCGCCTGCGAAATCGCTTTTATACTCAGCTCCCTGACACCCATCCGGTCCAGTTCCTCCCTGATCGCCCCATACTCTGTATGAAACACCGGCCTTTTCCGCAGCCGGAAAGTGACGTTCAAAATGACGCAACGATTCTTATACTCTCTTTTGAAAATACTCTCCCGATACCCAAACGCACAATCATTTAACGTAAACGTATACACTTTCTGATCGACCAGGTCATAGGCCTCCAGCTCATGAAAAACGTCCTTGATCTCGACCCCATAAGCCCCGATATTCTGCATGGGCGCCGCTCCCACACTACCCGGAATCAACGAAAGGTTTTCCACCCCCCCCATGTCTCTTTCCAGACAATGCAAGACGAACGTATGCCAAACCTCACCCGCCCCCGCCTTCACATAACAATATTCTTCGTCTTCGAAAACCAGCTCGATACCCTTGATCTCATTCTTTAGCACAAGTCCTTCCACATCTCCGGTGAAAAGCACATTGCTGCCCCCACCAAGGATCAACGGAGCCGCCGGCGAAAAATCCAGCAGTTCCACCAGCTCCTCGAGACTGGCAAAGGCAGAGAAATAACGAGCCCGTACATCTATTCCAAAAGTATTAATAGCCTGTAGGGATATATTTTCGGTAATGTTCATATCTCTGCCAAAAATAGGATTAATTTACGCCATGTTGCGATTACAGTTATTCCTGATTCGAAGCGGCGCCTTTCGCTTAGGCCGTCCATTTGTCTCACTGTTTTCAAAACTATCCTGGTTCCTGCGCCTGGCCCATTGGATCAGTCAAAACAAAAAAATCCCCTTCAACGACTTTCCAACTACACCGGACTACCAAAAGCGTTACAAGCTATACCAATACCTCATCGACCAATTCATCCGCGACCTACCCACGACCTATATCGAGATGGGAGTTGCCGACGGCGAAACCTTCCATTGGTGGCTCGCTCAGCTCTCTCACCCCGACTCCCGATTTTATGGCTTCGACACCTTCGAAGGCCTGCCCGAAGATTGGGGCTCAAACAAAAAAGGATCTTTCAGCAACCAGGGAGCAGTACCCGTATTCGACGACAAACGATACCAGCTGTACAAAGGACTATTCCAGGAAACCCTCCCGCGCTTTCTTAAAACCTACTCGAACCTTCAAAAGAAAATCATCCTCCTCGACGCCGACCTATATAGCTCCACCCTCTTTACCCTGACATCCCTCGCCCGGCACCTGCGCACGGACGACATCCTCATCTTCGACGAGTTCTTCGCCCCCCAGCATGAGTTCCGTGCCTGGCAAGACTTCCAGCAAGCCTATAGCACCATAAAATTAGAATTGATTGCCGCCGCCAACAACTACACCTTCGTAGCCTTCCGGGTTATATAGCGTCCACATCGGGGATGATCACGACGCTCTTCCACTTCTGACTGTTCTGCACGATGGCCGTCTGCTGCTGGATAAGATGCTTGGCAAAGTTGATGGTCTGCCCATCCTTCGGCAGCTTCAGCATCAGCTCCATCAAGTACTGATTACGAATCCGCCCCACTACCGGCTCGGCCGGCCCGACAAGGTATCCGCCGAACTCCTTTTTGAGATTGTTCGCAAAGAACTGCGCTGCCGTCTGAACCGCGTCCTTGTCCCGGTGGCGGAAGGTCACCTGGATCACCCGCGTATAAGGAGGATAGCCGAACTGCTGCCGCGCACCCAGCTCGTGCTGAAAGAACAATTTATAATCGTGCGCCTTGACGTACGACAAGACCGGATTCCCGGTA
This sequence comes from Bacteroidota bacterium, assembly GCA_018267545.1. GTDB lineage: Bacteria > Bacteroidota > Bacteroidia > Chitinophagales > Chitinophagaceae > Puia. Next base: position 4,439 of record JAFDYG010000485.1, on the reverse strand, counting down.
TTGGCCACCTGTATATATACGTGCCCATGCCCATCCTTTCGTCCGGCGCGCCCACTCACCTGTTCCATCAGCTGGAAGGCCCGCTCATTGACCCGGAAGTCGGCGAAGTTGAGGATGCTATCTCCATCCAAAATTCCTACCAGTCCCACATTGTCGAAGTCTAATCCCTTTACGACCATCTGCGTTCCCACCAGGATATCGATCCGCTGCTGCTCGAACTGCTGGATCAGACTATCGTGCGCCGTCTTCCCCCGAACGCTGTCGATATCCATCCGCGCAACCCGGGCCTTCGGAAAAACTTCCTCCAGGTATTCCTCGATCCGCTCCGTCCCGAAGTTCCGCTGCACGAATTTATGATTGCCACAGGCCGCACAGGTATTTACCGGCGGATAGACCGTCCCGCAATAGTGACAGTGCAGCTTATTGGTCAGCTTGTGAAAGTTGAGAGAGACGTCGCAGTACCGGCACTGCGGAATCCATCCGCAAACCTCACAGACCTGGTACGGCGAATACCCCCTTCGATTCTGAAAGAGGATCACCTGCTTGCCGTTAGCCAACGAATGTTCGATCGCCGTATGCAATTCCGGGCTAAGAATGGGTTTCCCATTATCCCTGGAACCCGTGTCCGGTCCTTCCTCCCTGGCTTCAGGCGCCGCGTCATCCCTCAGCCAATCCGCTCCTTTATAGGGCTGAGGTGCAGCCACAGCCTTCTTCGCAAACCGTATCAGCTTAGTATCGATCACCGTTATCTCCGGCATCTGCACCTGCCCATACCGCTCCATCAGCTCGACCAGTCCATACTTGCCGGAAACCGCATTGTAATAGGTCTCCACAGACGGAGTAGCGCTGCCCAGCAGCACCCTCGCCCCAAACAAGGAGGCGTAGTAAATCGCCGCATCCCTGGCATTGTATCGGGGCGCCGGCTCCTGCTGTTTATAGGAAGGGTCGTGTTCCTCGTCCGTAACGATCAATCCCAGGTCCTGAAAAGGCAGGAAGATGGATGAGCGGGCGCCAAGAATGATCTTCAGCTCACCCGTCCGGATCTTATTCCAGATTTCAAGCCGCTCGTTCTGGCTGAACTTGCTATGATAGATGCCGATATGTCCTCCAAAATGTTTTTGTAGCCGGCGGATGATCTGCGAGGTAAGCGCTATCTCCGGCAACAGGTACAAGACCTGCTTGCCCTGACGGATAGCCTGTTCGATCTGCCGGATATAGACCTGCGTCTTGCCGCTGGACGTAACGCCATGCAGCAGACAGACGCTTCGCTGCTGGAAAGCCTGGTTGATCTGCTCGAAAGCGGCCTGCTGAGCGGGTGTTAGCTCGAAATCGATGCTGACGTCACGCGCGGAATACTTGATACGATCCACTTTCCGCTTTTCGATCAGCAGGATATTCTTTTCGACAAGCCCCTTTAGCTGAGCCTCGGAAGCTCCCGACTTCTTCAAAAGCTCGGACCTGGTCACCTCACCTTCGATTCGGGAAAGATGAAGATAAGCCAGCAGCAGCTCCTGCTGTTTGGGCGCACGTCCCCAGTTATTCAAAAGATCCGCCAGCTTGTCTTCGTTATTGTATTCGGGGTTGAGCAAAACATAGTTCTCGGTCTTGGCCGTATACGTCTCCTTCAACGACTCCCACACCGTACAGACTTTCTTCTCGATAAGCCGCTTGATGACCGGATAGATGTGATTGGAGTCGAGTACCTGCTGAACCTCGGACAGCTTCAGCTCCTTCTTGATCTGAAGAGCTTCGGCCACCATGTATTCGTCGTGGTCGAGGTGGGAAAAGTCGTCCCCTGCCTCCTCGTTGAAAACCAGGATGGTTTCGCTGCTTAGCTTGAAATGGGCAGGCAGCGCCGCCGCCATGACCTCGCCTTCGCTACAGAGATAGTAATTGGAAATCCATTCCCAGAGCTTCAGCTGGGCAGGATGCAGGATAGGCTCGTTGTCGAGGAGATTGCCGATCTCCCGGGGTTCGAATGCTTCCGGCTTCTCATGGTGCAGCCGCCGGACGACCCCCGCATACTTCTTGTTCTTGAGCCCCACCTCTACCCTACAACCCTCCTTGACCTGGTCACGCCACTTTTCGGGCACGGACCAGGTATAGTTCCTGGGCAGGGCCAGGGGTATGATGACGTCGGCGTACATGGGGGGACAAATTTACGTAAATATCCACGAAGCATTGTAGCGGATCAGACTCTCTTCCATTATGCGATACACCTTTGCCTTCAAGGCCGACAGATCGGCGATCGTCAGCCCCTCCACTTCCACCACTCCCAGAAAAACGGCTCGCATAGTCCCCGGCCTGAGCTTCCAGACACTGGAGTAGTGCATCCGGTCATAAGTGTCGAGAAAGAGTATCGGCTGTATGGGTGTCTGCGTCTCGATGGCGATACGAAAAGCGCCGTCATAGAATTCCTTCAGGGGCCGGTGCGTCTCATTGAACGTTCCTTCCGGGAAGATAAAGACGGAAGTATCCATCGCCAGCACCGACTTCAGCTCGCGGACGCTGCGGGAACGCTGTTGCGCGCTGCTGCGGTCCACCATGACGACAGCCCGGCTGTAGATATAGCCGAAGATCGGCACTCTGGCCATCTCGGCCTTGCCCAGGATCCGAAAGCCATTCCGGCGCACCGCCTGCAAGATCATCGGAATATCCAGGTAGGAGATATGATTGGAGACAAATACATACTGCCGGCTCTCGTCCGGCTTGGACTCGAAGATATTTATGTGACGAATACCAATCCCTGTTAGCCATAGATTATCCCACCAGCGGCATACACGGTACATCCTATCTCCGCCCTTCTTCGGTTCCTGCAGCGAAAAAACGACAATCAACGGCAAGACGCACAACATCCCCACGATGAAAAGCAGGAGTGCATAGATACAGTAGATCCACCAAAGAGGTCTGAATAAAGCGCGCATCGTTATTGACAACTAAAATAACGATTAATGGCAATCGCACTGCCATTCTACCCCTAATTCGATACAGGTAATAACGACCAGTCCCCGGTCCGAAGGGGCGAAGATGATACGCAGGTGCTGCCCCTCGTTCGTATAGCCCTCAAGGGCATATTTGGGATCGGGACGAGCCTCGGGCTCGCTCTTGTTGTAGTTGATCTCCCCTTTTTCCAGAATTTCGCGGATCTCCTTTTCCGTAATATGCCGGCAATCCATCCGGCAGCGGGCATGACGGGTAAGGATGAGATGGGAGGCATGACGGTCGATAGGCTCGCCTCCGCTCCGGGCCGGACCCTCCCCGCACCCCAGCAGAAAAAGGAATAAAAGTAACGCTATCAATCTATTACGCAACATATGGCTTTTCATCTGCGCCCAAAGATAGTGTCCGACCCTCAAAATCCAAAGATCGGGCGTATCTTTGCCGGCTATTCCCGCACCCCCTCCCCGGTGCGGCGAAGACAGAGAAATACGATGGCCGAAATTCGAAATAAAACCGTGGCATTCCACACGTTAGGATGCAAGCTGAACTACTCGGAAACCTCCGGGCTTTCCCGTCTATTGGAAAAGGAAGGTTTCGAAAAAAGAGAGTTCGAGGAGGTCGCGGACGTATACGTAATCAATACCTGTAGCGTAACGGAAAACGCCGACAAAGAATGCCGCTACCTGGTCCGTAAAATCCAGCGGCAGGCCCCGGAGAGTTTTGTCGTCATAACCGGCTGTTACGCCCAGTTAAAACCGGCCGAAATAGCCCAAATCCCCGGCGTCGACCTCGTCCTGGGAGCCGCGGAGAAATTCAATATCGCCCAACACCTGCGCGAACTCTCCAAAGGAGATACGGCCCGAATATGCAGCTGTGACATCGAAGAAGTCAGCGGCTTCAACGCCTCCTGGTCGCTAAACGACCGGACCCGTACCTTCCTGAAAGTCCAGGATGGCTGCGACTACAACTGTTCCTTCTGCACCATCCCCATGGCCCGCGGCAAAAGCCGCAGCGACACCGTCGTCCGAACCGTAGCAACAGTACGCGGACTAGCCGAAAGAGGCGACGTGCGCGAGATCGTGCTCACCGGCGTCAACCTCGGAGACTTTGGAAAAGGCCCCGATGGCAGCAGCCGCACAGAAACCTTCTTTGACCTGGTGAAAGAGCTCGACATGATCGAAGGCATCGACCGCTATCGCATCTCGTCGATCGAACCCAACCTGCTGACACCCGAAATGATCGAATGGGTAGCCGGAAGCCGTCGCTTCATGCCCCACTTCCATATCCCTCTTCAAAGCGGTAGCAACCGCATCCTCGGCCTGATGCGCCGACGCTATAAGCGAGAGCTTTACGCAGAACGGGTGCAGCTGATCAAGCAGCAGATGCCCCACTGCGCTATCGGCGTCGACGTCATCGTCGGCTTCCCCGGCGAAACCGAAGAAGACTTCCAGGAAACGTTTAACTTTTTACACGACCTGGATATCTCTTATCTCCACGTT
>JAFDYG010000484.1 GCA_018267545.1 Bacteroidota bacterium | reverse complement strand
TTGAAGGTAATCATGCTGGAGAGGGGAAGGGATATCGTGCATATCAAAGACTATGTGAACGCGAATAAAGAGGCCTGGGACTATCCACACCGGGGTCATGCGACGGAGCAGATGAAGAAGGACTACCCGGTATTGAAGCGGGACTACCCCCTCAATGAAACCAACCTGGACTACTGGGTGAAAGACAGCGAGAGCCCTTATACGGAAGTCAAGCGCTTCGACTGGTTCCGCGGGTATCATATGGGCGGCCGCTCGCTGATGTGGGGCAGGCAGAGCTACCGGTGGAGCGATCATAGCTTCGAAGCGAACGTCCGGGATGGGATTTCTATCGACTGGCCCATCCGGTACAAGGATATCGAGTCCTGGTATACCTACGTAGAGAAATTTGCCGGGATCAGTGGGTCGAACGAGAACATCCCGCACCTGCCCAATAGTCATTTCCTACCTGCTTATGACATGACTTGTGTGGAAAAGGATGTTGCAGCCCGTCTCAAGGATCACTATAAGGGACAGCGGCAGATGATCATCGGCCGGGTAGCTAATATTACGGTTCCCCATGGCGGCCGCGTCGGCTGCCAGTTCCGGAACAAGTGCTGGCTGGGCTGTCCGTTCGGCGGCTACTTCAGCACGCAGTCTTCGACCCTGCCTGCCGCTATGGCGACGGGGAACCTGACGGTTCGTCCCTGGTCGATCGTAACGAAGATCCTATACGATAAGGATACCAAGAAGGCGACGGGTGTGGAAGTATTGGATGCAGAAACGAACCAGACCATCGAATACAAGGCCAAGATCGTTTTCCTGAATGCGTCTACGCTGAACAGCGCCTGGATCCTGATGAACTCGGCTACGGATATCTGGCCGGACGGTCTGGGCAGCAGCAGCGGCGAGCTGGGTCACAACCTGATGGACCACCATCTTGGGGTTGGCGCCAGCGGTATGGTCGACGGTTATGAGGACAAGTATTATTTCGGACGCCGGGCGAACGGCATTTATATACCGCAGTTCCGTAATGTAGGGAGCGACAAGCGAACCGAGTACCTGCGCGGCTTCGGCTACCAGGGCGGGGGCGGCCGGGAAGGGTACGACCATCACCAGATCGCCGAGTATAGCATCGGAAAGGAGTTTAAAGAATCGCTGACCGAGCCGGGTTCCTGGACGATGAATATCGGTGGTTTTGGCGAGATCCTGCCTTATCATGAGAACAAGGTTACTATCGACAAAACTAAAAAAGACAAGTGGGGACTCAACGTCCTTTCGATCGACTGCGAGCTGAAGGACAACGAGCTGAAGATGCGAAAGGATATGGAGGCCGACGCGATAGAGATGCTTACGGTTGCCGGTGTCAAGAATGTCAAGAGCCGCAGCGATAATCCTTTCCCTGGCCGTGGTATTCACGAGATGGGAACGGCGCGGATGGGGAAGGACCCCAAGACGTCGGTGCTGAACTCCTGGAACCAGGTATGGGACGCCAAGAATGTGTTTGTGACCGACGGTTCGTTTATGACTTCGGCCAACTGTGTCAACCCTTCACTGACCTATATGGCCATGACGGCGCGTGCAGCTGACTATGCGGTGAAAGAATTAAAAAAACAAAACCTTTAAATCTATTAGATATGAATAGAAGAGAAGCACTCACCCGCGTAGGTCTTTTGTTGGGTGGTACGATTATAGGTGCAGAAGCGTTTCTGTCCGGCTGTAACAATGCACCGGAAAAGACGGTCGCGAGCACTGGGGCAAATTTTACCAACGATGATATCGCCTTTTTCGACGAGATAGCCGAGAAGATCCTGCCCAAGACGGATACGCCGGGAGCCAAGGATGCGAAGGTAGGGGAGTTTATGGCCCGTATCGTGAAAGACTGTTACCCTGAGAAGGACCAGCAGATCTTTATCGACGGGATGACGAAGCTGAATGACGCAAGCCAGAAGAAGAACGGCACATCCTTCATGAAGAGCACTGCAGAACAGAAGCATGATCTCCTGGTCGAGCTGGACAAGGAACAGAAGGCATATATGGACAAGAAGCAAAAGGACGAGCCGGCGCACTATTTCCGGATGATGAAGGAATTGACCCTGTGGGGGTATTTTACTTCGGAGGAAGGTGCGACTAAGGCATTGCGTTACGTTGCCGTTCCGGGTAAGTATCAGGGTTGTATCGACTATAAGAAAGGCGATAAGGCCTGGGCTACTGCGTAGAAGCCGCAGTCTTCTAAATGTTTTTGAATGGCGCCTAATGGCGCCATTTATTTTTGAACCTCTATAGGCAAGAATCGGATAAAATAATATCAACCGTCGCTTTGCGAAACGCTGTAGTTTCACATTTATAATTTTCTTGCCTATGCCATTCAAAACTAACTCACTGCTAAAGGTGTGCCTGATAGTGTTATGCCTTAGCGCATCGAGTCTATCTCTGCTAGCTCAAAATTCAACAAAAAAAGTTACCGGAAAAGTCATCAGCAACGTCGACAAGCAACCGATTATCGGGGCCACAGTCCAGGTAAGAGGCGCTAGCACTGCGACGCAGACTGCATCCGATGGGACTTTTACGATCGAGGCCGGGGACCGTGCAACCCTGGTCATTTCTTCAATCGGGTTCAATAAGCTGGAATATCCCGTTGCGGGCAGGAGCGTGCTCGGGGATATCTCTTTGACGGCTGCTACCTCCGCCTTGAACGAGGTGGTGGTGACGGGTTATGCTACTCAGCGTAAAAAGGATCTGACGGGCGCGGTTGCGGTTGTCGATCTGGCCGACGCCAAGAAGCAGCCTGTTCCGGACGTCGTCAATATGCTGCAAGGCCAGGCTTCCGGCGTGCAGGTCGTCAGCTCGGGTCAACCCGGTCAGTCACCGGTTATCCGTATCCGGGGTTTCAACTCCTTCGGGAACAATACGCCGCTCTATGTCGTGGACGGGGTGCCGACGCAGAACGTGAACGACCTGAACACCAATGACGTGGCGAGCATGCAGATCCTCAAGGATGCGGGCGCTGCCTCCATCTATGGTGCGCGTGCTTCCAACGGCGTCATCATCATTACTACGAAGCGGGGGACCGGTAAGGCGAAGGTTTCCTATGATGGTTATTACGGGACGCAACAGCCCCGGGGTGGTAATCCATGGAACATCTTAAATCCTACGGAAGGCGGTCAGCTGCTATTCACCGCCGGACAAAACTACAACCGTCTCAACCCGACCAATCAAAAGCCGGTAGGCAATAACATCTATGGTTTCGGAGCCAATCCGGTGCTGCCGGACTTCCTGGTCAACGGTACGGCCAACGGCGTGACGAATACGGGCGGATTCAAGTCGAGTGACGCTGCGGCCAATCCAGCCTTGTACAATGCCGATCCGACGGGCGCCAACTATTATCAAATCGCGCAAGCCAATAAAGCGGGTACCGACTGGTATCACCAGATCTTCAAGCATGCGCCCATTCAGTCACACAATATCGCTGTCTCCGGCGGCAACGACCAGGGCAACTATCTCTTTTCGCTGAACTACTTCAACCAGCAAGGGACGTTGATCAACACCTACCTGAAGCGCTATACGATCCGGGCGAATACGGCTTATAAGATCGGCAACCGCATCAGGGTGGGGGAGAACATCGCCTACTCTTACGTTCAAAACCCACAGATCGGAATTCTTGTGGAAGGGAGTGCGATCGGGTTTGGGATGCGTGAAAATCCGATCATTCCTGTCTATGACATTGCGGGCAATTTCGCCGGATCTTCTCCGAAGGGCTTGAACAACCCACGCAACCCTGTGGCTCTTCAAAAGACCACGTCCAACGACAGGGGTATTGCAGGCCGGTTATTCGGCAATGTATATGGCGAAGTGGACGTCCTGAAAAACCTGACCTTCCGGACCAGCTTTGGCGGTGAATACTACAATGGGTGGAACCACTTCTATCACACCCCCGACTATTACAATGCGGAGCCGCAGTATACGACGCCTTCCTATACGGAGCAGTCCTATAACGGCAACGACTGGACCTGGACGAACAGCGCCACCTACAACTGGGTGAAGGGCGATCATAACCTGAAGCTGGTGGCGGGTATGGAAGCCTATAGCTTTATCAACCATAACCTGGGCGGCACTACGCTGGGATCGTTTACGAACGACCCCAATGCCGTTAATCTCTCGACCGGTACGGGTACGACCACCAACTACAGCAACAGCAACGGGATCATCAACTTCAACCCTACCAGTCCCAACTATCAGGCGCCGGTGGGCTCAGGGGAAAGCCTGGCCTCTTACTTTGCCCGGGCCGACTATGTCTTCAAAGAGAAGTATCTGCTGGGTGCGACCTTCCGCCGGGATGGCTCTTCGAAGTTCATCACCAACCGCTGGGGTAACTTCTACGCGGTGAGTGCGGGATGGCGTATTTCCCAAGAAAGCTTTATGCGGGACGTGACCTGGATTACGGACCTGAAGATTCGGGGTTCATACGGGATCATGGGGAACCAGTTCAATGCACTGGGGACCAACTCCTATACATTGTACGGCTCGAACAAACAAACGAGCTATTATGACCTGAATGGTACGGGTAATTCCCTGGTCTATGGGATGGCGCAGTCGCAGATCGGCAACCCGAATGCCAAGTGGGAGCAGGATGGAAACACGAATATCGGTTTCGACCTGTCGATTTTGCAGGGGGCTATTACGATCAGTGCGGACTGGTACAACAAGAGCATTAAAGATCTTCTGTATCAGCTGACGCTGCCCGGAACACAGGGCGCTTCGATCGTGCCGGCGTACAATGTGAGCAAGATGAGGAACACGGGTATCGACGTAATGGTAAACGGGCAGACCAATATTACCCACGACCTGAAATTTACGGGTACCCTGACGCTTACGACGATCAACAACAAGATTCAGCAGATCGATGCAAATGGAACGCCGTACTTCGACGTGGATTCCCGCCGGTTTAACGGTTCCTTTATCGTCCGCAATGCGGTCAATCACCCGGTGAGCTCCTTCTATGGCTATAAGATCATCGGCTTCTGGAATAGCCAGGCGGAGATCGACCAGGCGAATGCTGCTGCGCAGGTGGCTTCCAAGGGGAATGTTTCTATCTACCAGGCGGATGCGGGTGTCGGCCGTTTCAGATATGCCGATATGAACAAGCAGGGTTGGATCGACGCCAACAGCAAGACGTTCCTGGGCAATCCCAGCCCCAAGTTCACCTACGGCTTCAACCTGGGTCTGGAATATAAGAACTTCGACTTTAGCGCCTTCTTCTACGGCGTCTATGGGAATGATATCTGGAACAACGTAAAATGGTGGACGGACTTCTATGCATCGTTCCCGGGTGCAGCCAGCAGCAAGACGGCTCTGTACAATTCCTGGACCTTCGACAATCACAATGCGAAGGCGCCGATACAGGATGCGGTCAATGGCAGCAACGCCAGCACCAATACTGTTCCCAACTCTTATTTTGTCGAGAAGGGTTCGTACCTCAGGGCAAAGAACATGACGTTGGGATATACCTTCAACAACATTCATGCGGGTAAGGCTAGCATCTCGAGGATTAGGGCGTATCTGCAGGCCGCTAATCTATTTACCGTTACCAAATACTCGGGTGTGGATCCGGAAATCTCGATCAATAACATGAACGGGCAGAATGGAGCAACCGACTTTGGCGTGGATGAAGGTTCGTATGCGAATCCGAGACAGTATTTGCTTGGTCTGCAAATTCAATTCTAATTACCCTTTTTAAATTGATTAATATGAGCTTTAAAAAATATGTAGGATTACTATCAGGACTTTTAGTTTGCGTGGCCGTGGTGATCGTAGGGTGCAGCAAGGGTTTTTTGGATAAACCGGCGCTGGGTGCGCTGACCGCAAATCAGGTCAATAACAAGCCGGGGCTGACGGCCCTGCTGAATGGGGCGTATTCCGCGCTGGATGGTCAGGGACAGAATAACACGGCTATTGGCGGGGGTAACCCCTGGGAGGCGTCTCCTTCGAACTGGATCTATGGGAGCGTTGCCGGCGGGGATAGCCACAAGGGGTCGAGCATCAGTGACCAGCCCCCCATTGTCCCGATTGCGAACGCGCAGGAAATACCTTCCAATGGTTTCTTCAACAACAAGTGGAGGGCTTTATACGAAGGGGTGACCCGTTGTAATACGATTCTTTCTACGATTGCGATCTCTCCAACGGTAAGCGCGGCCGATAAAAAGGAATTTGCGTCCGAGGCGAAGTTTCTCCGCGGGCACTATTATTTCGAGCTGCGGAAATTCTTCAAGATGGTGCCCTGGATCGACGAGACTACAAAGGACTTCAAGCAGCCCAATAATGCAGACATTTTCCCGAAGATCGAGGCTGACTTTCAGGCGGCTATCGATAGCCTGCCTGCTACCCAGCCTTCGGTAGGCCAGGCCAATAAGTGGGCGGCAATGTGCTACCTGGCGAAGGTGTATCTCTATGAGAAGAAGTATGCGCAGGCAAAGACGCTGTTCGACCAGATCATTCCTGCGACTTATGGCGGCACTGGTGCCGGGGGTGTCACCTCGAACAATCTGCCCTATGGACTGACCGACCGTTTCGAAGACAACTTCGACGCAGCTACGAAGAATAATAAAGAATCCGTCTTTGCGATTCAGATGACTTCCAACGACGGAACCAACTCTATCGCGAATGCGAATGGCGGGGATATGCTGAACTTCCCGTATAATAGTCCGTTCCGCTGCTGTGGATTCTTCCAGCCTTCCGTAGATCTGGCGAACTCTTACCGGACGGATGCGAATGGGCTGCCATTGGTCAGCAACTACAACGATGCGGGCAATGCGATAAAGAACGACCAGGGGCTAACGTCCGATCAGGCGTTTACGCCGGATGCCGGGACGGTGGATCCGAGGTTGGATTGGACGGTAGCAAGACGCGGGATACCGGTACATGACTGGGGTAATCATCCGGGGAACAACTGGATACGGGATCAGGGTTCGGCCGGTCCGTATTCCAACAAGAAGAATCTGTACTGGCAGGCTTCGGCGGGTTCCCTGTCCGACCAGAGCACCTGGGCTCCGGGGTCGGCGATCAACTACCTTATCATCAGATTTGCCGACGTGCTGCTGATGGCAGCCGAGACAGAGGCGCAGCTGGGTAACTATGGGAAGGCGCAGACCTATGTCAATGCGGTGCGTACAAGGGCGGGCAATGCCGCGAATGTCCTGCATACGTATATCGATGCCACACATCCGATGGCGGGTTTTTCGGCTACGCCGGCTGCGAACTACCTGGTCAAGCCGTACGGAGCGGGTGCTTTTACTGCGGCTAATGCGCTGTCGCTGATCTACTTCGAACGGAAGCTGGAGTTGGCCTGCGAGGGGCACCGGTTCTTTGATCTGGCACGCTGGGGTATCGCTGCGCAGACCTTGAATGCGTACTTTGCGTTCGAGGGGAAGATAACGGGGGATTTGTCGACTGGGAACTTTACGGCGGGGAAGAATGAATATTTCCCGATTCCGCAGACGCAGATCGACTTGTCCAATGGGACTTTGAAGCAGAACGCCGGGTATTGAGTTTTTTGCGTAAATATTTAACTTTAAAGAGACGGCGTGTTGCCGCCTCTTTTTTTATTTTTCTATATGAAAAGTTATTTAGTTTTTGTTTTGTTATTGGCGGGTTGTTCGGGGTATCATAAGAATAAAGCGCATGTGGATGTGAGTGATGAATCGATCAAGCATGGTGAGGAGGTGGCGGCGAAGTACTGCGGGTCTTGTCATAAGCTGCCGACGCCGGATCTGTTGGATGTAGGGAGCTGGGAGCGGGGGGTATTGCCGCAGATGGGGCCGAGGCTGGGGGTGTTTCAGTTTCGGGGTCAGAAATATCCTTCTTCGGCGGGGGATCCGAATGTGGGGAGGGAGTGGTATCCGAAGGAGCGGATGTTGTCGGAGGGAGATTGGTCGGCGGTGGTCGATTATTATACGGCGTTGGCGCCGGATTCTTTGCCGGGGCAGAGGAGGGAGGAGGGGTTGGTGAGGGATACGGGGAGCTTTGGGGTGGATTCTTCTGCGGTTGGGGTTGCGGGTTTGGCCGGCTCCGGGGGTGCGGCGGGGTCGCCTCCGGCGACCTGTTTTATAAAGTATGAGCCGGGGTTGAAGGAAGTGGTGACGTCGGATATTATATCACATACGCTGGATGGGTGGATTGGGGGTTCGAGGAAGGAAAGCTTTTTGATCGGGGGCTCGGTGGTGGATTGGGTGCGGGATAGTTCGGGCTACCTGGTTTGCAATATAGGGCCATTTGGGCCGAATAATGCGCCTGCGGGGCATGTGGACAGGCTTTCGGTGCCGATGAGCGTGGCGGCCTCGGGAAGGCCCCTGCCGGTGGTCTACGATAGTCTTTTGCGACCGGTGAGCCTTGCTTCGGCCGATTTGAATGGGGATGGGAGAAAGGACCTGGTCGTAAGTGAATTCGGGTATATCAAGGGGGAGCTGTCGTGGTTCGAGAATCTTCCGGGGGGAAAGTATGAGAAGCACGTGCTCAGGAATATCTCGGGAGCGATACGGGTGGAGATCCAGGATTATAATCACGATGGTCTGCCGGATATCTGGGCTTTGTTTGCGCAGGGCGATGAGGGGATTTTCAGGTATACGAATCAGGGGAAGGGGCAGTTCAAGGAAGAAGTTATATTGCGTTTTCCGCCGTCCTATGGCTCTTCGTATTTCGAGCTGGACGATTTCAATAAAGATGGGATGCCGGACCTGGTTTATACGGCGGGAGATAATGGAGACTTTTCGGCGGTGCTGAAGCCGTATCATGGGGTTTATATTTTTTTGAGCGATGCGCAGGGGCGGTTCGATTTGGAGCGGAAATACTTCTATCCGATCAATGGGTGCTTCAGGGCGATGGCGAGAGACTTCGATGGAGATGGGGAT
>JAFDYG010000483.1 GCA_018267545.1 Bacteroidota bacterium | reverse complement strand
AAAAGGAGGAAATACCCGATGACAAAAGAAAATAAAAGAAAAGAAGGCATTTTCTAAATTAGGAAATATAGCCGTAATATTTGAATTTTACTTTCGATTCAAGCATATGGAAATACAATCTGTCGCAATATTCTGCGGCTCAAAAACAGGAAACAACCCCATCTTCGCCCGTCACACAGCCGAGCTGGGGAAATATATCGGCCTTCTAAAGCTAAAGCTCATCTATGGCGGCGGCAGCACCGGCCTCATGGGCCTCATCGCCGACACCGTCCTCGCCGAAGGCGGCACCGTCATCGGCATCATCCCCGAGCTGCTCAAAGAATGGGAACACCACCACAAAGGCATCACCGAGCTCCACATCGTCGCCGATATGCACGTCCGCAAAAGGATGATGTATGAACGCTGCGACGCAGCCATTATCCTCCCCGGCGGCTTCGGCACCCTCGACGAGCTATTCGAGATGCTGACCTGGAACCAACTCAAGATCCACAATAAAAAGATCTATGTTCTCAATTCCGGCGGCTTCTACAATCATCTGCTCCTCCATCTCCGCCAGCTGGAAAAAGAAGGCTTCCTCTACGACCCGGTCGACGAACGCATCACTTTCTGCGATTCGCCCGTCGAGATCTTCAACCGGATCGGCTAGCGCCCGCCCACCCGGCAGACGCCCACAAACAGCAGCCCTATTTCTTATGTACAAACACGTCGAACCCGGCCCGTATCACGGGCAGCGGGTGTCCATTCACATCATTATAAGGCGAATTCTTATTCTGCGCCACATCGAACATCAATGCAATATAAAAATTGCTTTGCCCGACAACCCGTTGTCCATAGCCAAGCCCAACCAGCACACTACCTGCATTCGCATTGTACCGGTCCAGGATCTGCCCCGAATTATTGTCCTTTAATTTCTGACTAATCCAGTTGATCTCCGGCTGAGCCGTCAGGAAAAGAAACGGCAGCACATAGGCCCGCCCGAATACCCCGCCTCCATAGCTAAAGGTCTTCGTCCGGAGATTGCTATAGTAAAGGTCCTTTTGAGACGTATAGTTGAAATTGCCGACGATTCCAACGTCCAGCCAGCTGGCCACCGAATAACCCACTTCCGGAAACGCCCCCACATTGAAGCTATAGGAGCCAATCCCCAGACCAAGCCCTCCACCTACAAACAGGTTCTCCTTGCTAAAACCCGTAGGAGCCACTTCATCCGAATAGGTATTCATCCGGCTTTGCATATGCTGGGCCTTGCTTCCCAGAAAAATCATTCCAAAACAAATGGTTGCTACAACCTTTCTGATCATTATCATGATTGATTTAATTGTTTGAGTCGAATATCTTCCCCATATTCAAAATACCGTTGGGGTCGAACACTTTCTTGATACCCCGCATCAGGTCCAGCTGCAAATCGCTAAACACGATGTCCAGATACCCCTTCTGCACCAGCCCGATTCCATGCTCTCCGCTGATCGTCCCACCCAGCCCGTGCACAAGCTGAAATAACGCCCGTATGCCCTTGACCATCTCCGGATCTTCCTGGCTGTTGACACTTCCTTCTTTTTTGATCCGTATATGCAGGTTGCCATCCCCCGCGTGCCCATAGCAGACAGCATGAAAACCATACTCCTTTCCCAGCATTTTGACGCCCCGGATCAGCGCCGGCAGCTCGGCCCGCGGCACAACCGTATCCTCCTCGATCGTATATCCACTCCTCACGACAGCCTCATTCACCCGCCGCCGAAGCTTCCACAGCTCCGCCTTCTGCGTGGCGTCATCCGCAAAAAGAATATCCGCACCCGACTCATAATCCTCCAGCAACGCGGCAATGGCCTCCATATCATTCATCAGGGTCTGCTGATCATTTCCATCTACCTCGATGAGCAGATGAGCTTCGACATCCGCAGGTATTACTATTCCACTATTCATAAATTCCGCCGTAATCCGCAACGCGTCGACCTCCACCAGCTCCAGCGCACTGGGCGTGAACCCCGCCCGGAAAATGGCCGCCACCGCCTCACCCGCCTTCTCCAGGCTTCGGAAAGGCACCAACATCAAAAGATCGTACCTCGGCAATGGTATTAACCGCAGCACAATCTTCGTCACAATCCCCAACGTCCCCTCACTACCAACTACCAGCTGCGTCAGATTATACCCGGTAGCGTTTTTCAATACATTCGCGCCCGTCCAGATGATCTCCCCCGTCGGCAGCACCACTTCCAAATTCAACACATAATCCTTTACTACGCCATATTTGACGGCCTTGGGACCGCCGCTGTTCTCCGAGATATTCCCGCCGATAAAACAGGACCCCTTGCTGGCAGGATCAGGAGGATAGAATAAACCCCGTTCCTTCACCGAGTCCTGCAGCACCTCCGTAATCACCCCCGGCTCCGTTATCACCTGCCCGTTGCGCTCATCGATCTGCAGAATACTGTTCATCCGCTCCGTCGAGATCAACACTCCACCCAGCTGTGGCAAGGCCCCTCCGCTCAGCCCCGTACCAGCCCCCCTCGGCGTCACCGGTATACGATGCTCGTTGCAAAGCCGCATGATCCGGCTGATGTCCTCCGCCGTCCTCGGCTTGACCACAACCGCAGGCAAATAAGATAGCTCCTCCGTTTCATCATGTGAATAAGCCTCCATCGCCGCCGCCTCGGTTATCACATAACCGTCCCCAACGATGGTACGCAATCGATCGATCAGCTCATTTGCCCCCATTCATAAAATTTTAGGGAGTAAAGATAATCATCATTGCCTGAACGTCGGACACAAAGACTGCCGGCGATCCCCATTATATTGACTGTAAAAACCCTGGCTCATCAGGGCAAATTCATACGCACCATACCCATTATCATAATGTTTAATGGAAGAGGTGGTGACATCATAGGTGAAAGTTAGCTTGATGCTCTTATAAATAAATCCGATCATGGGAATGATGGCATCCCCCGCCCGGTAATAAAGCCCGCCGATTACCTGCTGGTCGCCATTGTCCTGCAGGTTGTACTGGGCATTCATCCCCAGCACCGCTTCCGAAGACTGAGCCCTTTGCGTATAATAGCCCATCGGATTGATGATGACCTGGTCGTTTACCTTCAGGCTCGCGTTGACGAAACCGATATACCTAATCGGGATGCGGCTGTCGAAACCCGACGGGTCGGTGCTAAAGAAGGATTCCCTCGCCCGGTTGATATGCTGTATGGAAACACCCGCATTCAAATACATCTTGTTGGTCGGGAAATATGCATAGTTCAAACCCACCTGCATGTCGAGATAATTCGAAGAAGTGCGGTCCAGCACCACACTAGAAGGCAGGGTATTGTTGAAGAATTTCCCGTCGAACTGATCGGGGAATTTCAGGTTCTGCGTATTGATATGCTTGTTGACCCAGCCTACGTTGAAACCAAAAGAGATTAGACTGGCAAAACCCACCATCTGGTGATAGGCCGCCGAGCCATAAACCTGCGTCGAAGTCAGGGCGCTCGAACCGGCATCGTCCCGGAGGATCACGCCACCCAGCCCCATCCAGCCATTCTCGAACCGGTCCCGGAAGACCTGCGCGTCCCCCCACAAGCTAAAGGTCCGGTACGGCTGCGACATGATCGCCGACCACTGATTACGATAGTTGGCCCCGAGCCTGTAATCGGCATCCGGAATAAAACCCGTATTGGCAGGATTGGTCGTCAACGGAGAGTTGAACCACTGTGAAAAATGAAGATCCTGGCCGGATACCCCGGCAACACCTAAAATAAAAATGAACCCTGATAAGAATAGCTTTTTCACTCCCCTCAATTTAAAATATTTAACGATTCTACAGCAGTTTTGGTTGTCTTTTCACGTGCTCTTAACGAAATTGATCACAGCCCGAAGCTTCCACCCAACGCCTCATCGCACCAGCGTAATATCCCCTTTCTTGCTTACGTGCTTCCCGTCCGAGAAATCGGCCTCCAGTGTATACGCATAGACGTCCATCGGTTGCAGCTGCCCCTGGAAATACCCATCCCACCCAACGTCTGGATTATCCGACTGGAACACGATCTTCCCCCATCTGTTGTATATACGGAAAGTCATCTTCATGATACCAAAGCCATACACCTTCAGGATGGCGTTCTGACCAAAGCGTCCCGGCGTAAAGGCGTTCGGAACGTCCAGCAGCGGATTGACAATCGCAGGAACAGGCGCACAGGTCGTATCCGGACAGCTAAACTCGTTGATGGCGACCATACAGACCTGGAAGGTATCCGTCTCCTGGTATTGGTGGATAACGGTATCCATAGTCGACTTGAACGTGGAGTCCCCGTCTCCGAAAGACCAGATGTAACGGACCGCACCGGTCGACTCGTTGGAGAACACCGTCGGCGTATTGGGCGCAGGCTCGATCGGGTTATAGGTAAAGGACGCCTTCGGCCTGCCATGAACCGTAATGGTAAACTGCGTATCCGAGACCTTGTTACAGGTGTTCGGGTCCTCCTCGTGCAGCTTGACCACATAGGTCCCCGGGTTCGCATATAAATGCGTCGGGTTGATATCGTTCGAAGCAGGCGAGCCATCCCCAAAATCCCAGGTAAAGGTCTCCCCGCCCAACGAAGTATTGTTGAAGACCGCATTGTACGGCACACATCCATCCGCCGGCGTCTCGAATTGCGCCTTGGCAATTGGCGACACCCGCAACGGCTTGGTCAGCGAATCCGGATAGTTGCAATAACCCGTATCGTTCAATACCAGCGTAACATTATAGGTGCCCGCATTGGCATAGCTATGATTGACCGGCCCGGTACCGACAGTGATTCGGGCGGAATTATCCCCGAAATCCCAGGTAAAAGCCTGCGCGCTAAAAGGCTTGGTAGCCGGAGCGCTGGACTGGTTGGTGAAGTTATAGGCCAGCAGGTTACAGTCGACCGTCGGGTCCTTCATAAAGTCGAAGTCCAGCACGGCCCGGTCCGCCCGCGCAATAACCTTCCGGTAGACGGTATCCGCCACATTACAGGTATTGGAATCGATGGCCACCATCATGACGGTATAGGTACCGGGATTCGGATAGGTATGGTTGACCACATAGCTGGTCGTCGCAGTATCCGGCCCGCCATCCCCGAAATTCCAGATATAGGACTTGGCGCTGCGGATGGTATCCTCCAGCCGCGTATCCATCGGAATACAGCCTGACGTGTCGTTGAGCCGCCCATTCACCGAAGCCCGCAGCCCCGCCCCTACACCCGCAAATCCAAACGTGATCTTGACGGCAGCAAGGTTACACCCATTGGCCCCCGCTCCGTTGGTTCCGGCCCAAACACCCGGCGTCGTCGGATAACGACCCGTCTGCCCGCCATTACAGTTGGCACAGATAGCCTGGTAGATGGCCCCATTCTGGTCATACCGGCTCGTCCCCCCATCCACGTGCTCGCTGATGCTTTTCGAGTTGTCGTTCTGCCCAAAAAAGGTCGCATATAGTAAAGCCGCAGCATTCTTCTGAATGACGATGAAATAGAAGTCCCTGTTGTCACTAAGCCTTTTGGAGGCGTCCGGTGTCACCGGCATGCCGATGGTCCCGGTCAGACCATACGGATCGCCACCGGCCCCCGTTATCCATCCCCCCCAGCCGGAGACATAGACGTTTTCACAACGATCTACCAGGAAGGCGACCGGAGAGATATTGGGATTGCCATATTTCTGCCCGCTCGAACCAAAAGTAGTCGAGTAGACATACGCCGATAAATTCGGCTGTAGCTTGGCGATAAATTGTTTGGAGTTAGGAACCGAATAGGCCGCATTTACAATATCCCAGCCCCCATTGGTCGAACCCATCACATACGGAAATCCCTTTTTATCGAATTCGAGCCCATAGATCGCATCCGCGACATCCGTCCCCAAAAAAGTAGACCGCCTCAGCGTGCTCCCATCCGGAGAGATCTGCGCGATAAAGCCATCGCAAATCCCGCCTTTATATGCCGGCATGATGACCCCGGAATGATCCCCCGGAAAATTCGAGCTCGCCGTGGCCCCCGCCACATAAATGTCCCCCGTCACCGGGTTGGCCTTGAGCACAAAAGCCGCATCGCTGCTGCTCCCGCCAAGGAAGCTGCTCCAGATGATATGATTGCAGTTCGGGTCCAGCTTTACAACGACGCCATCCTGCCTCCCACCCCCAAAATTGGGCTGGAATACAGTCCCCACGATCGGGAAGCCATTCGGCCCATTCGGCGACTGCGAAGAGGCCGCGATAATGATATTTCCGCTGGCATCGATCACCACTTCACTCCGCGTGTCATCCCCGTAGTTACGGACCAGCGAATCGGCCTTCTCTACATGACTACGCACCTGGTCCTCCATATTCACACAGTCCGGCCCTGTGCCCCCAATCCGCATACAACCGATCAGCGCCGTCCCCGCCGCATTTATCTTGGCGACGAACATATCCGCGCCCCCACCCGGACCAGCCGTCGTCATAAACGGAAAATTGCTGGAATAGGTCCTCCCCAGCACCACCAGGTTCCCTTGCGGGTCCGAGAAAAGAGAGTGCGGCGACTCGGAATCCTGCCCCCCCAGATAAGTCGCATATACTTTTGTAGAACCGCTGCTATTGAGTTTCAAAATTCCCACGTCGAACTGACCGTTCCCATATACCGGCTGCAAGGCACCCGTATTCCAGGGAAACGCGCTTCCAAAAACGATCCCCCCCGCAAAGAAGCTGCCCCCGGGACCCGGCGTAGCCGTAAAGCCCCAGTTGCTGACCTTGCTGCCCGTAAACGTACAAAAGACAACGGAAGGATCGATGATCAGCGTAGCGCCCTGTGCCACAACATCGACCTTGAAGCTAACCGTGTTTCCCCCCGAAATCACATACTTGCAGGAAACCTCGGTCTTGCCGTGACTGGGATCGAAAACGTAAGAATAGGGAGCCGGCTGCGTGACATCCCCTACAGAAGTAGAGGTCACCAACGAATTCTTCTTGATGCTAAGCTTGTCCACGCCGTCATATTTCATCTTCACCTGGCTGACATCCCCACCGGGATGAACGATGATATCGTACTTGAGCTGCCCATTATAAGTGTAGTAACGGACATCGATATTCGGATAGATATTCTTATAGGTCACCCCCTGAAACACCCGGCAATTGCTGGCCCACATCGCCGGGTCCTTACCGATGAAATAGTTGTTGTACCCCGGCAGTATCTTGTCCGGCTCGATGCTCGACGTATTCCCCCCGACGAAAGTAACCCGGTAAGCATGCGACCGCAACGCGTCGGTAGGGTCCATCCCCGGAGGTACCCCCGTAGGAAGCGATGGAGCCTTGGAGCCATTTACATTCTGCAAACCGGTTCCCCCCTTTACGCCATGATGATTGTTGGTTATCCTGTCGAGATCGTCCAGGTTGTATAATAGTGCGGAAAAGCCATTCTGTTCCAGGAAAAGGGCGCCGTTCCCGATATCTCCCTTGAATCTTACCGGTTTCTCCCACTGCCCCTTGTTTTCCACGAACTCAATGTTGGACGCGCCATCCTGTGCGAAACTGTTTAGTACGGCGGTCATGAACCCAATGATGATATAAAACCTGCGCTTCAAGTCGTGCATTTTACAATTTACAAAATGTTTTTCTCCCGGCACATTAACTCTCGATGTTACCGGATTAACGTAATGTCCCCCTTCTTACTCGTATGAGTACCATCGGAATACTCCACTTCCAGGGTATATCCATATACGTCCATAGGTTGCAACTGTCCTTTATAGGTGCCATCCCAGCCGATATACGGGTCATTGCTTTCGAAGACCTTCTGACCCCACCGGTTGTAAATCCGCCACACCATGTGCTGAATACCAAAGCCCACCACTTTTACTATCCCATTCTGACCAAACCGGCCCGGCGTAAAGGCATTCGGCACGTCCAGCAGCGGGTTCACCACCGCCGGGACCAGGTGACAGACCGTATCCGTACAGCCCGCGTCATTGGTAACGACAAGACAGGCGCGGAAAGTATCCGTTTTATTGTACTGGTGGATGACCGTATCCGGCGTCGTCTTCACCGCAGAGGCGCCATCCCCGAATGTCCACTCGTATTTTACCCCCGGCGTCGACGCATCGGTGAAGATGGTCGGCGTATTGGGCGGCTGTGGCGGTAAAGGTGTATACGTAAACTCGGCCACAGGTTTGCTCCTTACAGTGATCGTAAAGGAGTAGACGTCGACGATATTACAGGTAGCCGAATCGATAGCCGTCAGCGTCACATTGTAAATCCCTACGCCCGTGTACAGGTGCGAAGGCGACAAAGAGCTGTCGATCGGGCTTCCATCCCCGAAATTCCAATAGAACTTCTGACCCGCCACCGAAGTATTCTTGAACACCGCCGTATATGGCGCACAACCCACGGGCGGCGTCTCGAACTGAGCCTTCACGTTCTGCGTCACATACATCATCTTGATCGTATCGGTCGGATAGTTACAGTAATTGGTATCTACCAGCGACAGCACGACGTTATAAGTCCCCGGTGAAAAAGTGTGGGTGGGCTGATCGGTCACTCCGGATCTTATCACCGGCGAACCATCCCCGAAATTCCAGGTAAAGGAGGTATCCACGAAATTCGGAGCCCCCGGACCATGAGTAGATAGATTCGTAAAGATATAATTATATTGATCGCAAGGACCGATTTTGTCATACCGGAAATCCAGGAAGGCCGGGTTGTTCCGCGCTTCTATCACCCGGTAGGACGTGTCCGCCACATTACAGCTGTTGCTGTCGATCGCCACCAGCATCACCGTATAGTCTCCTACCGCAGTATACGTATGGTCAATCGTGTTCGAGGTGGTTTTGACCTCGGCGGAGCCGTCCCCGAAATTCCAGATGTAGCTCTTGGCGTTCGAGATAGTATCCTGAAGGGTCACCGTCAACGGAATACACCCCACGCTATCCCCCCGGCCATGCGTGGTGGTCTTCAAACCAGCCGCAACCCCGGCGAACTGAAAAGCGATCTTCACCGCCGCCTCATTACATCCCCCGATGCTCAAAGCTCCATTGTGCTGATAGATGGCGGCCGAGGTCGTCGGAAAAATGTTATCCGGCCCATCGCAGTTCGCACAGATCGCCTGATAGATCACCCCCTGGTCATCGAACCGGCTCGTCCCCCCATCCACATGGTCCCCTAGCCGCCCATTCGACTGGCCGAAAAAGCTTCCATAGAGCTGGGCCGAGGCATTCTTCTGCAGGACAAAGAAATAAAAGTCAGCACTGTCCCTGTCCGTCACCTTCTTCATCGCATCATTTGTCGTCGTCAGCCCCGTCACCCCCGAATTGGCATAGTGATCGTGCACGTCGATTCCCCCACCCCAGCCGGAGACATAGACATTCTCACAGCGATCGACCAGGAAGGCCGTAGGAGAAATACAGGGATACGGCTCATTGCCAGGTCCGAAATTGGCCGAGTACACGATGCTCGTAAGATTGGGCTGTAGCTTGGTGATGAACTGCTTTCCACTTGCCTGATTCCCCCCCTGGTTGAACGGCGAATTGACCACCGGGATCACATCCGTCGTCGTCCCAGTTATATACAGCTGCCCCTTCCTATCGAAGCTGATGCCATAAAGCATATCCGTCCCCTTGCTCGTGCCGAAATACGTACTCTTGACAAGCGTGCTTCCATCATTGCTGACAACCGAAACAAAACCATCGATCCCTCCCGGCTGGCTCGGCTGCAGCACTCCCCCATTGCCAGTCCCCGGAAAATTATTACTCTTGGTCCCACCCGCTACATAAATATTATTGGTCGCCGGATCGAGCGCCAGCACAAAAGCCGCATCCGTGCTGTTCCCGCCCAGATAGCTGGCGAATAGCAGGTTATTCGCATCCGGGGTCATCTTCAATAAAACCCCGTCCTGGTCCCCACCGCCAAAGGAAGTCTGGAAGGCCCCGCCAGTCACCGGAAAGTCGATCGTCCCGGTCTGCCTCGCAGGCCGCACACAGGCGGCCACATAGATATTGCCCGCATTATCCAGGATCACCTCGCTCCTGCCGTCATCCCCATAGTTGAGCCGGAGGGCGATCGCCCCTTCTCCAAATGCATTTACATACTTCGGTGAGTTATTGACGCCTTCGTCTGAAGCACCGCCAATCCGCTTTCCCCCCAGCAAGGTCGACCCATCCGCGCTCAGCTTGCTGACGAAAAGATCGAAGCCTCCCCCATTGCCGATCTTGGCGGTTGCGCCCGGCGGAAAATCCCCCGAGCTGGTCCTACCCGTCAAAATCAGATTCCCCTGCGGATCGCAAACCATGCTATGCGGCTGCTCATCCCCCGTACCACCGAGGTAGGTCGCATACATCTTCACCGTGCCGCCAGGATTGAATTTCATAATCGCAATATCATAGTTGTAATAAACGGCGTTACCACTACGGTCCACACCGGCATACCCCTCCGAACCATCCCCACCCTTGAACGTACTCTGGTAGGCACCCGCTGTCACGCCAAACAAATTCCCGCTCTCGCCAGGATACTCCAGGGTAATCCCCCCGGCGTAAAAATCCCCGGCATTGTCATAGGTCGCCGTATATCCCCAGTTGTCCGAGCGGCTCCCCGTAAACGAGCAAAAACGCTCCACAGGGTCGATGATCAGGTTGTCCGTAGAAGAATACTCGCCGAGATCGAAGCTGACCTTATTTCCGTTTTTTACAACATAACGGCATTGCACATCTGATCTTCCCTTCCCGGTCGTCTGGTAAGACAATGGCTCCAGCTCCCTGATCGTTCCGACCGTCGTCTTGACCAGCAGCTGGTTCTTCTTGATGCTAAGCCCCGTCTGCCCCTGATAGTTGAGCACGATCTTCGAAGGATCCGCCCCTGGATGCACCACGAGATCGTATTTTAATACGCCTTCGTTGGCGTAGTAACGGATATCGATACCCGGGTAGATGTCCTTGAAGGTAACGGACTGGAAGATCCGGCAGCGCGTAGACTTTCGGTCACCGTAGATATAGTTGTTGTAAGTAGGCTGTGGTTTTTCAGGGACTATCGCGGAAGGCGTGCTGCCATTTTCGAAGCTGACCCGGTAAGAATGCGAGTGCAGCAAAAAGGGATCGCCGCCCGAACCACTCCCGCCTCCGTCACCGATTGGCGCCTGCCCAAAGCCGGCGCTCGCAACAGTCTTGGTTCCTCCCCCGGGAGCCGTCGCTGCCATCCTGTTCTTTCCACCATGTAAAAGCTGACTAATCCGCCGCAGATCACCCGTATCGTGCTGTACTACCGTAAATCCATCCCGGCGTAGAAGAAAGACGCCCCCGGCCATCTGAGCCCTGAAGAGCACGGAGCTATCCCATTGTCCTTTGTTCTCAACAAATTCAAGATACGAATAGCCTCCTGATTGTGCTGAAAGCTGAAGGGCGGAGAACGTAAGCCAGGCAAATAGGAGGCATATTCTTCCCAAGTGATTGAGTTTCAGGTTTTATACTTTCTAATGTCTATTCTTAGGCCGTTGGGCCTCATGGTCCTTATCCAAATCTACGATATCTTGCTCCAAGCCGTTTTGCCGTGTTGCGATTGCAGAAATGCCTTCAGTAGCCTGTTCTCCTCACCTGTTAAATCCGGGTCTTCCTCCAGCAGACCGGCAGCCCGGTCTCTCGCCAATTCCAGCCAATCTTTGTCCTGAACAATATTGGCCAGCTTAAAGTTCAATAAACCACTCTGCCGCGTCCCTTCGATGTCACCCGGCCCCCTAAGTTCGAGATCTTTTTCCGCAATTTTGAAGCCATTGTTGGTCTCCGTCAGGATGCTCATCCGCTCCCTGGCCTCCTTGCCCAATTTCGGGCTTGTTAATAATATGCAAAAGCTCTTTTCGGCTCCCCTACCCACCCTTCCACGGAGCTGGTGCAGCTGCGATAACCCAAACTTTTCAGCGCTCTCGATCACCATCACGCTCGCATTCGGCACATTGACACCCACTTCGATCACCGTCGTGGCAACCATGATTTGAGTGTCATTGGCCAAAAAACGTTGCATGTTGCTATCCCGTATCTCATTCGTCTGCCGCCCATGCACCATGCTAATCCAATATTTTGGCTCCGGAAACCAGGCCTTGATGTTTTCATAGCCCTTCATCAGGTCCTCATAATCCAGTTTCTCCGACTCCTCGATCAGGGGAAAAATGACATATGCCTGCCGCCCCTTCCCGATCTCATGCCGGATGAAGTCCATAACCTGTGGCCTCCTATCTTCGTAACGATGAACGGTAGAAATTGGTTGCCTTCCTGGGGGTAACTCGTCCATGACGCTATAGTCCAGATCGCCATAAGCCGTCATCGCCAGGGTCCTCGGAATCGGGGTCGCCGTCATGACCAATACGTGCGGCGGAACTTCCGCCTTGCTCCAAAGCCTCGCCCGCTGCGCCACCCCGAACCGGTGCTGCTCATCCACGATCGCCAGCCCCAGACGGCCAAACTGCACCGACTCTTCCAATACCGCGTGCGTACCGATCAGAATATGCAGCCGGCCCGCTGCCGCCATTTCCAATACCTCCTTCCGGGACTTCGACTTCGACGAGCCCGTCAGCAGCCGGACCTCCAGCGGCAGGTCTTTCAACAAGGCCGAAATTCCCTCGTAATGCTGCCGCGCCAGGATTTCGGTCGGAGCCATAAGACAGGCCTGGAAGCCATTGTCGATCGCAAGGAGCATCGCCAGAAGCGCCACGATGGTCTTACCGCTGCCCACGTCACCCTGCAACAGCCGGTTCATCTGCCGCCCACTCCCCGTATCCTTCCTTATTTCTTTCAAAACCCGCTTCTGAGCCCCGGTCAGCTCGAACGGCAGATGGTTCGTATAAAACCCGTTGAAGTGCTCCCCTACCTGCTCGAAGACTACCCCCCGCGAGGACCGGTGCCTCCTCGACTTGATCAGACCCAGCCGCAGCTGCGCCAGGAACAATTCCTCGAATTTAAGACGCGCCACTGCTGCCTGATATAGCGCGGGCTGGGTCGGGAAATGAATCTGCCGATACGCCTCATAACGCCCCAGCCACCTTTTTTGCACCCCCGTCTCCGGGTCCGCATAGGTCATGATCGATTCCGGCAAATTTTCGGGTATATCTTTCTCTTTCAGCATGTTAAACAGGGTCTGGGTAAACTTGCCCAGCTGCCTGCCACCTAATCCTCTGATTTTCAGCTTCTCCGTCGTAGAATAAACCGGCTCCAGGTGGTCCGGCCGCTCCGTTCCCTGCCCCTGCAAGCTCTCGATTTCCGGATGGGTGATCTGAGGACTCCCCTGAAAGAAGCCCACCCGGCCATAAACCAGGAATTCCGCCCCCACCTGCACCAGCTTCTGCACCCCATTGATGCCCTGGAACCAAACCAGCTCCAGCGTCCCCGAGCCGTCCCGAATTTCGGCCACCAGCCTGCGGGTCCGCTTGTCCCCCAGCACATTCACGCTGGTAATCCGGCCCGCTACCTGGATAAATTCCGTCCCCGGCACGATCTCCCGGATGAGGTTGACCTTCGTTCGATCCACATGGCGATAGGGAAACAATTCCAGCAGATCCTGGAACGTAAAGATGCCCAGCTCTTTCTGTAATAGCTCGGCCCTCAAGGGGCCCACCCCTTTGAGATATTCGATCGGATTATTTAGTATAGTCGTATTAGCCAGTTTAAACCCCGCGTTTCGCCAAAATTAACTCAGCGCGCCGGCTTGACAAAGACTTCGATGACACCCTGCGTCTCCAGCCCCCTCCGCGGCGCCGGAAACGAATCGACTTGCGGATAGTGCAGCCGCAGTGAATCCCTTACCCGGAACGGATAGAAATTATTCAGCGTAGGAATATATTCGAATAGAATCACATCGTAATAACGGTCCCGAATCCTCGTCTCGAAGGTATCCGCCTGCCGGTTGAACATCCCTACCCCCAAATGGTACCACAACGGTAGCTGTGAATTTCTTTCCAGCTTATACGGAATCTCCGCCGCCAGCGGCGTCAGCTCCGACATATTGAGCACCTTTAGCTCCTTCCCCGATTTTATGATATCCATCTTCATCAACCGCTGGATCCCCGCCGCCGTCGGTTCCGGCATCGTAATCTTCCGAAACGCCGGCAATCCGCATTCTACCCACTTATCGGTAGGCACATCCCTGGCCGTATCCGTATTGATCATATAGGTATCCTTATTGATCACATTCTCCCCCGTCGGCGATACGGCAGCCCCATTCTTCGGGGCAAACGACCCCACCAGCCGCTGCGTATATTTCCACCACACATCGCTCCACCACAAAAAAATCCCCGCCACCATCAGCACCGTCACCACCGGCCGGTCGATCCGAACCGGCAACATAGCCGAGATCTGTGAAAGGATACAAGCAAAGGCGAAGCTATGAAAGAAGATATTATTGTCGGGCGGCGTATAGCTCGTCACCTGCAGCACCGCCGCTTCACCTAAAATACCCAACGTCAGCAGCACCGTAAACACACCCGCCGGATCGGACTTCAAAACAGATAGCTCCCGGTAACGGATCAACGCTAACAAGACGATGATAAAGAAATAAAATTTGATCCACTGCGAAGCGCCGAAGAATTCCGCGATAAAGTCGAATGCCGACACACGAGCGGAGTGAGGAGGCTGACCGTGATTGAACCAATACCCAAAACCATGAGAGAGATAGGGCGCCACAAGCAACAAAAACAATACGGCGAACGAACCCGCAAAAACCAGCACCGGCAGCCATTTGCGCGTCATCCAGCCGTTGACGGCCAGCAGCACCAGCGCCAGCATCACCGCCACTCCGCCCCCATCCTGTTTCGTCAGGAAAGAGCAAGCCGTAAAGAATGCCGCCGCCACAAGATTCAACCAATGGTACCGGCCAGCCACAGCCGAACCCATTATCCAGCGAAGCAGGAAAGAAAGCGCAATCAATTCGTATACGATCACCGAATGATTATACCAGGGCCAGAAATTGAAAAAGGAATAGGAAAGACAGAAGAGCGCCACCGCAGCCAGCCGTATGCTCTTACCCACCGATAGACTTTTCAGGATCGAGCGGAACGCCAGCCCCGAAAGAATATTGATAAAGACCTGCGCCTTTATCAACGTAGCCAGATTCGGCCCGAAGATCTTGAAGAAAAGGGCAGGTATCATCCAGTACATTCCTCCCAGCGGAATCCCGAAATCACGAAAAGGCAGCTGCCCTTCACTGATACGATAAGCGCCTTCCCAGGACAAGAAGATGTTTACTCTATAGGGCAGATGGATAAATAAGGGGACCAATGCTAAAACGACAATAACTGCTACTTCGACCTTGGGGGAAAGAGAACGGGGCATATACGGAGGTTAACTAATTATTTATTTGTTCGACAATATTATAATTTTTGTCCTTTTGTTTGTACTTTGTCGCGCAAATAATTGCTGTGGCGTATCTTAAACTTTTAAGACCCAAAGACTGGGCAAAGAATTTATTTCTCTTCATCCCCGTATTCTTCGGTAGAAAACTGCTAGACGTGGACGTAATGTTACACGTATTCTATGGTTTCATCGCCTATTCCTGCATCGCCAGCAGCATCTATATCATCAACGACTACCGCGACAGAGAAGACGACCGCAAGCACCCCGTCAAGTGCAAACGCCCCCTGGCCTCCGGCGCCGTCAGCCCCGCTGCCGCCCTGGTCATCTGCGGCCTGCTTATCATCGCCGGCTTCGGCCTCGCCTGGTGGGTGCGCGAGAAATTCCTCTTTGTCCTGGTCATCTATTTCCTGATCAACCTTGCTTATTCGATGGGTCTCAAAGCTATCCCCATCCTCGATATCATGATCCTGGCCGCAGGCTTCGTACTGCGTATCAAAGGCGGTTCCGTCATCTCTTTCGTACCCCTTTCGGAATGGATCGTCATCATGGTGTTCCTGCTCGCGGTCTTTATGGCCATCGGCAAACGCCGCGACGACGTTCTTCTCAAAATAAGCTCCGGCCAGGACATGCGCAAGTCGGTCAAAGGCTACAACCTCGAGCTGCTAAACGTCCTGCTGGCGCTGGTTTGCGCCGTTATCATCGTTGCCTACTTCATGTACACGATGGCGCCCGACACGGTCGCCAACACGGGCTCTTCCCGTCTATACTACACCTGCGTTTTCGTTCTAGCCGGAATTATGCGATATTTGCAAATCATCTATGTCGTGGCCGACGCTGGCTCACCAACGAAAATCCTTTACAAAGACCGTTTTATCCAAATTACCTTACTCCTGTGGGTAGTGAGTTATATCCTTATCTTATATACTAGAGATATAACCATCTTTAAATAACATCGTATAATGCCTACCGTTCTCATACTAGGAGCCAACTCGGACATTGCCGTCTCTCTCGCACGCGAATTCGCGTCCGCCGGATACGGCCTGCAGCTGGCTGCCCGCGACGTCGAAAAGATCAAAGCCTTACAGTCAGACTGCACCATCCGCTACAATGTCACCTGCACGGCTCACGCCTTCGACGCCGAAAAACCCGAAACCCATCAAGCTTTTTATTCCTCACTACCCAGTCGCCCCGATATCACGATCAGCGTCTTCGGCTACCTGGGAGAACAGACTAAAGCCGAAACCGACTGGAAGGAATGTAACCGCATCCTGCAGGTCAACTACGTAGGAGCCGTTTCGATCCTCAACCTGGCCGCCGAAGAATACGCAGCCGCCGGAAAAGGAACCATCGTCGGCATCAGCTCCGTAGCCGGTGAACGAGGCCGCCAAAGCAACTACTTCTATGGTAGCGCCAAGGCCGGATTTACCGCCTACCTTTCCGGGCTCAGAAACCGCCTTTTCCCCAAAAACGTCCACGTCCTCACGGTCAATCCCGGCTTCGTCAACACTAAGATGACCGAAAATATGCCCCTGCCAAAGCCTCTCACCGCACAGGCGGACGAAGTGGCCAAGGCCATCTATAAAGCCGTCCAGAAAAAGAAGAATGTACTTTACGTAAAATGGATGTGGCGCTGGATTATGCTGATTATCAAGTCTATACCCGAGTCCATGTTCAAAAAGATGAAATTATAGCTATGAGCCGGAGCATCGCCTTCTTCGACTTCGACGGAACCATCACCACCAAGGATACACTGCTCGAATTCATCAAGTTCAGCAAGGGGACTCTCCCTTTCTACCTGGGTTTTGCGCTAAACAGCCCCTGGCTGGTAGCCTACCGCCTCAAGCTTATCTCCAACCAGGCCGCCAAGGAACGCATCCTGACCTGGTTCTTCGGCAAGACACCGCTGAAAGCCTTCCAGGAGACCTGTGACCGGTTTTCCGACCAGGAAATCCCCGCCCTCCTCCGCCCCAAAGCCGTCCAGGAAATCCGGCAGCTCCAGGAGAAAGGCTTCGAAGTGGTCATCGTCAGCGCCTCCCCCGAAAACTGGCTCCGCAAATGGACCCAGTCCATGGACCTCAAGCTAATAGCTACTAAATTGGAAATCAAGGAAGTAAAACAAACCCTTACCGGAAAGATTCAGGGTATCAACTGCCACGGCAAAGAAAAGGTTCGCCGTATCCAGGAAGCCTACACCCTCGAAGACTACCATGCCATCCACGCCTATGGCGATACCTCTGGCGATAAACCCATGCTGGCCCTCGCCCAGCACCCTTTTTACAAGCCGTTTCGCTAAGCCGCCCAGGCCGCTAAGCCGTCCGCCAGGGCCCCAAAAACACGTCCCAACCTACCCAGATACCCCTTCCGCAACCCGGAAAATTGCCAACAATTAATGTAAAAAGCTTTTAAAGTCCTGCCTTTATTTATATTTTAGAGGCCTCAAATATCCTGTTGACTCCATACAGATTGCTTTTAAACCCTTTTAGCCTAATCTTTTTATATTTAATACTTTAATATTATGGAATTCATCAGTAAATCCGTAGAAGAGCTGAAGGCCTTCGCCAAGTCGAAGAATGAAGAGTACGTTACCGCTGACCCCTTCCCCAATATCTACTTCGATAACTTTTTTATACCCGAGAAGCTGAAAGAAGTGCTGGTAGAGTTTCCCGACCTTACCAAAAACGCCGACCTGAAGTTCAACGACCCCAACCAGGTCAAGCTGGCCTCGAAAGGCGAGTATCGTTTTGGACCTAAAACCTTGCAATTCATGCACTTCATGAATTCTCAGCCCTTCCTGGAATTCCTCACCGAGCTCACCGGAATCGAAAACCTCATTCCCGACCCCTCTTTCGACGGCGGCGGCTGCCACCAGATCCAACCCGGCGGCATGCTCAAGATTCACGCCGACTTCAATAAACACCCAAACACCAAGCTCGACCGGCGTCTCAACGTCCTCGTCTACATGAACGAAGACTGGCACGAAGAATACGGCGGCCACTTCGAGCTCTGGGATACCGAAATGAAAGGCGTTCGCAAAAAGATCCTCCCCCTGTTTAACAGGATGGCGATGTTCTCCACGACCAGCAACTCCTACCACGGCCACCCCAATCCGCTGACCTGTCCTCCCGACAGAACCCGGAAATCACTGGCCCTGTACTACTATACCAACGGTAGACCGGAGAATGAAATCGTCAAGGGCATCGAAGACCACAATACCATCTTCCGCCATCGTCCGGAAGACAAGAAATCACGTATGCTCTCTACCCTGAAGAACGTAGTCAAACAAGTGACCCCTCCCATTCTTTACGGCGGATTGAAAAACTCAAATCACTGAGCCACCAAAGAATATGGAACTCACTCCTGATATTTCCGGAACACGCGTCACCGGTAGGGACGTCGTAGTCATCGGTCTGCAACCCTGGTATTACGAGATCGGCAGCAACTGCAAGAACATTGCAACCTATCTGGCAAAGGATAATCGCGTCCTGTATGTCAACCTGCCCGTTAATCGAAAGACTTTCCTGTCCAAGTCTAAGACACCCGGCATCCAAAAACACGTCGACGTCATCAAAGGCAAGGGAGAAAAGATCCGCCCCATCGGCGAACAGATGTGGGAGTTCTATCCCACAACTCTCGTGGAGTCCATCAACGGCCTCCCTTCCAACAAGGCCTTCAACGTCATCAATTATTTCAACAACAAACGCTTCGCCCGGGATATCGGCAAGGCCCTCCAGGAGCTGAATTTCAAGGACGTCATCCTGTTCAACGATAACGATATCTACAACGGCTTTTACCTGAAGGAGCTGCTCAAACCCGCGCTGTATATTTATTACTGCCGCGACTTCCTCCAGGGCTACGACTATTGGAAGAAACACGTCTCCATCCTCGAGCCCAAGCTGATCCGCAAGGCCGATACCGCCGTCGCCAATTCCCTGTTCTACGCGGAGTACTGCGCCTCGCATAACCCCGATTCGCACTATATCGGCCAGGGTTGCAATTTCGACCTGTTCAATACCGATAACCCGCATCCCAAACCGGCCGAGCTGGAAAATATTTCCTCCCCGATCATCGGTTACGTCGGCGCCATCGACTCGGCTCGCCTCGACCCCAGGATCCTGGAGGTTATCGCCACCAGCCGCCCCGACTGGAACGTCGTTCTGGTAGGACCCGAAGACGATTTCTTCAAAGCCAGCTCGCTGCACCAGTTGCCGAATATTCACTTCACCGGCCGAAAGCCCCTCGCATCCCTGCCAGACTACGTAGCCCATTTCGACGTCTGTATCAACCCACAGCTGATCAATATCATCACCAAGGGAAACTATCCCCTCAAAATCGATGAATACCTGGCAATGGGTAAGTCCGTCGTGGCCACCCGCACCGTTACGATGCGGTTGTTCGAAGACTATACCTGGCTCGCCGACAAACCAGAAGACTACCCGGCGCTTATCGAGGAGGCCCTGAATCACCAGTCCCCCGAAGAACAAGCCCAACGTATCGCCTTCGCCAAAAGCCACACCTGGGAAAATTGCATAAAGGAATTGTATAAGGTGATTTCAAAACATCTATCTTAGATAAATGACTCAAAAACCCGACCCCATCCGGCGTTACCTGCTGGCCATCGCGGCGCTCGGCTTTCTTCTACGTCTATATATTTGTTTCTTCTCCGGACTGCCCAACATGCACAAGGACTCTTTCGAGTACTTCAAACAGGCAGACACATTGCTGGCCGGCGGCTACACCGACTATTTCCCCAATGGCTACCCGCTGATGATCGCCCTGGTAAAGGCAGTCTGCAAAGGCCTTACCGAACCGATCATGCTCCTGCTGCACATCGGTATGTCGGTAGCCACCATCTGGTTTGTATACGATATCGGCCGCCGCATCTCCGGTCTGCCCTACCTGGGATTGCTCGCAGCCCTTCTGCTGGCCGTCTTCCCCTCACAGATCAACTACGTACGCTGGCTGACGACGGAGACACCCACCGCCTTCTTCCTCCTCGGAGGCTTCTTCTTCTACTACCGGCGCAACTATATGTGGGCCGGTCTTTTCCTGGGCTTCGCCACTGTAGTGCGTAGCAACGTATCACCCGTTTTCCTCCTTCTCTTCCTGGTTCACTTTATACACTACAACAAGCAACCCTTCCTGAAACGGCTGCCCGTATCTCTCATAGCAGGCACATTCCTCCCCCTGCTGCTCATCGGCTCCTACTGCTACTGGAAAACCGGTAAGTTTTCAACCGCCGGCAACAACCAGATCAATATACTATATTCCGTCACCGCCTCGGGCTCCTATATCGACTTCAACCTCGGCGACAAGCTTCCCGAAGTCAATACCACCGGCAAAGCGCTGCACCTGTACGTACAGCATATGAAAGAATACCCCGGAGAGTTCGTCCGCCAAAAGCTCGCCAACTACTGGGAGCTCTGGGGCTTTTACGCCTCTTCCGCAGCCGGTGGCCGCGGCACCGGCTCCCGCCTCCTCCTCGGCCTCGGCAACCTCTTCCTGCTAGTCCTGGGCCTGCCAGGCTGGTGGCAGCAACGGAAGAATTATCCGGTATCTATCCTGATCATTCCTTTCGTAGTCGTCACCATTCTCCACACCATGCTCTTTGCGATGCCCCGCTATACCTACCCCGTAGAACCCTTCCTGCTAATCCTTTGCTCCTATACCATTTTTCGCCTCCTGAAAAAGCTTCCCCCCCAGCCAGTCGCTTGAACAAAAAAAGCCACCCTTACGGATGGCTTCTTAAATTATCAAAACTTGGGTTGAGCTATTGCTTGACGAACATCCTCATCTCCTTTCCTCCTCCACTTCCAACAATCTTCAATCCATACACACCCTTGCCCAGACTCGCTACTTTCAGCTGGAAGCTCGCGGCGCCACTCGACTTCGAGAAGCTCGCCGACAGCACCCGAACACCCCCGATCGTATAAACCGTCATCGACACCTGCTCCTGCACTTCCGATTCATACTTGATGTTCAACACATCCCTCGCCGGATTCGGATACAATTCCACGCTCTTCACCTGCGCCATCCGCTTCGTATCATTCAGCACAACTACCTTGACGATCGTCGTCGCAGTCGCACCATTACTATCTTTCACAGTCAGCTGGAAGATATACGTACCCGCCACCAATCCCGAAGCCGCAGTATTCGCAGCACCCGCATTACCCATCACCGCAGACGCAGGACCGCTCATCTGTGTCCACTGATAGCTGACGATATCACCGGTCGAAGACGAACCATCCAGGTTCACCTGGTTCGCCGGCAACGTCACCGTATCGACAGGCGCGCCCGCACTCGCTACAGGAGCAGCAGGAGCCGTAGGCCCCCCAGGCGGTGTCGCCGTCGCAGCCTTCACCGTAACCATTACCTCATCCTGACCCGTAGCCCCCTTGTCATCCGTCACCGTCAGTTGAAAAACATAGCTGCCCGGATTCATCCCATAAGCCGCCGGCTTGGCAGAACCCGCATTGGTAAGCGTCACGCCGCTCAATCCCGCCGTCTGCACCCACTGGTATTTCACGATGGTCCCATCCGGATCATGAGAGGCGCTGCCATCCAGCGTCACCGGAGCCGCCGTCTGTTCGATGGTCATATCCGGACCCGCATCGGCTACCGGAGGCTGATTGACCGGAGCCCCAGGCGCAGCATTGACTGTCACCTTTACCTGGTCGAAAGCCGTCACTCCCGAATTATCTTTTATCGTCAGCTGGAATAAGTATACGCCTTCCAAAAGTTCACTAGCTGAGGTCACCGCCTGGCTCGCATCCGCAAACACCGCCGTCGACGGGCCATTCACCTGCGTCCACGCATACGATACGATCGTGCCATTGGTTTCCGAACCGGACCCCGACAGCGTCACACTATTCGTCGGCAACGTAATCGAAAAATCAGTCCCCGCATTCGCCAAAGGCGCACCCGGAACCACAGGAGCCGGATTGACCGTCACCTTTACAAAGTCCGAAGCCGTCACACCCGAATTATCTTTTACGGTAACCTGGAAGCTATACACCCCCTGCGCCAAACCCGATACACCGGTCGTAGCCGAAACCGCAGCCCCGAACACAGCCGTCGAAGGCCCGCTCAGCTGCGTCCACGCATACGACACGATCGTGCCATTGGTCTCGGAAGCAGTAGCCGTCAACGTCACACTGCTCGTCGGCAGCGTGATCGTTTGATTAGCCCCCGCATCTACTACCGGCGTGCCCGGTACCGGCACAGCAGGGTTAACCGTCACTTTCACCACGTCGGAAGCCGTTACTCCCGAGTTGTCCTTTACCGTCAATTGAAAAACATAAGCGCCCTGCGCCAAACCCGACACACCCGTCGTCGCAGAAGAAGCAGCCCCGATCGTCGCCGTCGAAGGCCCGCTCACCTGCGTCCACGTATAACCGACGATCGTACCATTCGTCTCCGACCCGCTCCCCGTCAACGTCACGCTGCTCGTCGGCAACGTAATCGAAACATCAGCCCCCGCATTCGCCGAAGGAGGGCCCGGAACCACAACCGCTGCATTAACCGTCACCTTCACCACATCCGTAGCCGTCACTCCCGAATTATCCTTAACCGTCAATTGAAAAGTATATACCCCCTGCACAAGCCCAGTAGCAGCCGTCGTCGCAGAGGTCGCAGAAACAAACGCAGCCGTCGAAGGCCCACTCACCTGCGTCCACGTATAGCCGACAATCGTCCCATTCGTCTCCGAACCACTCCCGTTCAGCGTCACACTGCTCGTCGGCAACGTAATCGAAACATCCGTCCCCGCATTCGCCGAAGGAGGGCCCGGTGGAGGCGGCGGAGGCGGAGCCCCATGCCCCGTCAGATATCCCCGCGTAGTCGTATACTGAATCAACCACTCATACCCATTCTTCCCTCCGATCTCCGAAGGCCGGAAGGTCGGAGAATAGATCGAGTCCCAGGCAGAAGCCGTATGCGCCTGCCCCGGTCGGTTGATCAGGATCGCCGGTATATAGGGATTATGGTTATTGATACTATCCCGGTACGCTTTTGCATATTGCCATTTATCGTCCGCATCCCCGCACACGATCAACACAGGAAGGCTATCCGCCGCCGCATCCTTTACGTGCGCTACCCGGTTGTAACCCGTAGCATTCCCCGTATTGACGCTCTGATCCAGCGCCACCTGGCTCTGCGGTAGAATCGCAGCGAATTTTTTGATAAAACCCTGGAAAGGAGCCGTCCCATTATCCGTCATACAGCTCCACGTTCCATACCCGCCATAGGAAAGCCCCGTGATATACAATCGCGTCGTATCCGCCCGCACCTTCTTCAGGATATCCGGGAGGATATAGTACAGCTGATTGATATCGATGCTGCCACCCACACGCTGGGGCATCACGACGATAAATTTGTAGAGGTTCCCGTCTTCGGCCAGGGCGGAAGGCTTCAGGCCCTGACTGATAAATTGCGGTAAGGCGTTGTTCAGCTGCTTTGACAGCTGCGAGCCGTCCGCCGGCCCCGCCTCACCCAGACCATGAAAGAAGAACAAAACCGGATACTTCTTGGTTGGGTTCGCGTTGTAGTCGTCGGGAAAAGAGATTAGCTCGAAACAGGAGTCCGACTTACCGCTATGCCACGGATTGATAGGCGATTGCTGCACCAGCATATGCCCAAGGCTGTCGCCGATCTTCGCCGGCTGAGCCTTTGCCGAAAAATAGCCGCATAGCAGCAGTAAGAAAGGAAGTGTAAAATTCCTAGTCTTCATAAGGGTGGATTTTAGTACAAAAACCCATTGCCCTTTCGGACAATGGGTTATAATATGCTCGTCAACTATTGCTTGATAATAAAGTAAGCCCTGGGCTTGCCGCTCTGACCTTCGAAATAAATCCGCAGCGCATACACTCCGCGACCCAGATCTCCCGGTACAGGCACCTGCTGCGTGAACTCGTCCGTCGTCTTGTTGAACTCATAGTTCACAACCAGGCTGCCACGTAAGTCGTAGATCTTCACGCTCACCTTGCCCGTATAAGGATTCGTACCATTCAGGGTAACCGTCGTACCCAGGAACGGATTCGGATAGATATGCATGGTCTCGTTATCGTGACGCGTAATCGACATTACCCGGACCCGGACCGTGCTGACATCGCTGTTACCCTTATCATCGGTCACCGTCAGCTGAAAGACGTATACTCCTCCAATCAGCTGGGACGCCGTCGTCTGAGCAGCCGAAGCATCGATAATCTGCGCGTCCGAAGGACCCGACAGCTGCTTCCAGCTATAGCCCGTGATCGTGCTGCCCGAAGCGGTCGACTGGCTGCCATCCAGCGTCACCAGCGTGGCCGGAAAAGCTACCGTCGTATCCGTACCCGCATTGGCGGTAAGCTTCACGACATCGCTCATCGTCACGCTCACTTGGTCGGTCGCAGTAGCACCCTTGTTGTCCGTTACGGTCAGCTCGAAGGTATAGGTGCCATTCTTCATGCCATATACAGCCGGGTTGACTGCACCCGCGTTGGTGATGGTCACACCACCCAGACCGGCTGTTTGAATCCACTGATATTTTACGATAGTTCCATCGGGGTCATAAGAGGCCGAACCATCCAGGTTAACCACGGTTTCCGTAGTGTTCACCGTCTGATCAGGACCCGCATTGGCAACGGGCGGCTGATTGGCCGGCGGAGCAGCCGCAGGATTCACGGTCACCTGTACCTGATCGGTCGCAGTCACACCCGAATTATCTTTTACCGTCAGCTGGAAGGTATAGACACCCGCAACGAGGTTGCTGATGACCGTCGTAGATACATTCGGAGAAACGATGCTGGCAGTCGAAGGACCATTCACCTGTGTCCAGGTATAGCCTACGATCGTACCATTCGTTTCGGAACCGCTGCCCGCCAGCTTGACGCTATTGGTCGGCAGCGTGATCGATACGTCGCCGCCGGCATTGGCGACAGGCAGACCCGGAACGATCGGAGCCGGTTTTACCGTCACCTGTACCTGGTCTTTCGCCTTCACACCCGAATTATCCGTTACGGTAATTTCGAATACATATACACCGGCTACGAGATCACCCGCCGTGGTTACCCACTGGCTCGGGTCCGCAAAGTTGGCAGTAGAAGGACCGCTCACCTGCGTCCAATAGGTCGATACGATCGTGCCATTCGTCTCCGAAGCAGTCGTCACGAGCGTCACGCTATTGGTCGGCAACGTGATCGTCTGATCGGCGCCGGCATCGACAACAGGCAGACCCGGAACGATCGGGGCCGGATTCACCGTCACCTTCACGAAGTCCGAAGCCGTTACACCCGAATTATCTTTCACCGTAATCTGGAAGCTATACACCCCCTGCACCAAACCCGATACACCAGTCGTAGCAGAACCCGCAGCACCGAACACGGCCGTCGAAGGCCCGCTCAGCTGCGTCCACGCATACGATACGATCGTACCATTCGTCTCCGAAGCCGTCGCCGTCAGCGAAGTGCTGCTCGTCGGGAGCGTGATCGTCTGATTACCGCCCGCATCGACCACCGGAGTACCCGGTACGACTACAGCC
>JAFDYG010000482.1 GCA_018267545.1 Bacteroidota bacterium | reverse complement strand
GAACCTGGTTCTCGAACTTGATGATTTCGTCCAGCTTGTTTTGTATATCCTGCAGGTTTTGCGCGACGATGAGCTGGTTCTCGAGGATCTTGTCGTAGTTGAGATAGGAATCGATGACGAGCCAGGTGATGTCTTCCTTGTCTTTGTCGGCATCCAGGCGGCTCATCTGTACCAGCAGGTCCGCTGATTGACGGGCGTATTTCAGCTGGTTGCCGGCGAAGATGGGTTCCGATACGGAAAGCTGACCTACATATGCCGGGAAGTCGAAAGGAACCTTTACCGGATCCTTGGTTATCCCGGGGATGCTGATCAGTCGGGACATCATCAGGGCGTGAAGATATTGAAAGCTGACCTTCGCGCTCGGCAGGCGGGAGTCCTTGGCCTGATCCAGGCGAGCAAGGGCCTCGTCGATCTTGTACTGGGACCTTTTCAATTGTTTGCTGTTCTGTATCCCCAGCTGCACGGCTTCATCCAGGGTAAGATTCCTGGGCTGTGCTTCTGCGATAAAGACAGTAAAAAGTAAGAAGCATAAAACTCCTGCTAACTTTTTTTCCATTTGTTTCTTGTATTTAAATCTTCTGTTCACTCGTTGGGCACGCGAAAGTCGTCCCAGGGGCCTGGTCATGAAGGAGTGGTCTCGTTCCTGATGTCCAGGTGAGCCCTTAGCAATTGTTTGAGGTGCGACTTTAAGCGTACGGAAAGTCTGGATCGATACAACTCGTCATTTGTATCCTCTTGTATGGCAAGAATCTGGCAACTAAATGCCCGCGACTGGGTGTAGGAGGAAATAGTTCCCATGATGGTCCCCACGGTCATGGCGATGTCCACCTGGCGGAACAGTTTCTTTTGCTGTCCGTCCGTAATAATCTTGGTGATCTGTTCCAGGTTCCGCATCTTGATCGCAACTACCCGGTTCTTGATCTCGTCGGATCGGTAGTTGGTGGCGGATTCCTGGTACATAATATTGTGAAAAGGAAGGTTGTTCAAGATCCGGTCTACGTAAAATTCTACCAGTCTGTCAATTTTGTCCCAAGGGCTAAGCGTTTCGTTCTTGTTCAACTCTTCCAATATTCCGTATGCATACCCTGCC
Source organism: Bacteroidota bacterium (assembly GCA_018267545.1). Taxonomy (GTDB): domain Bacteria; phylum Bacteroidota; class Bacteroidia; order Chitinophagales; family Chitinophagaceae; genus Puia. Next base: position 74,111 of record JAFDYG010000482.1, on the reverse strand, counting down.
CGGTATTCGATCATGGCTTCGAGCAGTTTCTCTTTGGAGCCAAAATAATAAGAGATCATCGCCAGATTGACCCCAGCATGCTGGGCTATATCCCGGACCGAAGTCCCATCGAACCCCTTCTCCCCAAAAAGCTTCTCCGCTACAATCAGGATATGTTCTCTTTTATCGGTTGACATCTTATTTTTTCTCCAATTGACTGCACAAAGTTAAACAAACGTTTGAATTAAACAAACGTTTAATTGAATATTTTATCGATCCTGGGTTTACCTATTGATTTTCACTAGTTTTATGGAAATTCCTTTCATGCGAGCCCTCCTTTTAGTTTTCCTCTGCCTTGGTTCGGCCCTGATTGCCCGCAGCCAGACGAGCTATACGGATTCTCTGCTGTCCTGGCGCAAGGTTTATATCGAGACGCACGACGTCCTGAAAACGCCGGAAGAGCAGTCTTTTTTGCGTTTTTACGCCCCGGATTCGTCCTTCCGCGCCTGGTGTACCGTTACACGATATGCCGATAGCCCCTGGTTCCCAATGCCGACCAGCGGCAAGGCGCCGAAGATGGCCCGGAAATACGGTCTGCTGACCTTCCGTATCCATGACACGACGCTCCACCTCCTGCTATATCAGCTGAAGTTTCTGCTCGACAATGTAAAGACAAAGGATTTTCTTTTCGTGGGCTTCACCGACGCAACAAGCGCAGACGAGACATACGGAGCCGGCCGCTATATCGACTACGAGACGACCGATATCAGGCAGGACAGGTTATTGCTGGACTTCAACAAAGCCTACAATCCCAGCTGCGCATACACGACAGGGTTTAACTGCCCCATACCGCCCAGGGAGAACGATCTCCCCATTGCGGTACGGGCAGGTGAAAAGAATTTTGGAAAGAAAGTACATTAGCCGCCGCTGAGAGGCGCGATGCCTTAATTACTATCCCAGAACGGCTTATTTTCCAGCACGTCCTCGATCTGCTGCAGGATGGCGGGTGTCAGCCTGGGCAGCACGTCCAGCGCCTTGAAGTTTTCGAGCAGCTGCTCCTTCTTCGTAGCACCCACGATGGCGGATGTTACGTTGGGATTGCTGATACACCAGGCGATGGCCAGGGCCGCAAGCGAAGCGTCGAGCTTCTGTGCGATGGCCGTCAGCTTTTGTACCTTGCCGATACGGTCTTCCTGCAGCCAGCGTTTCTTCAGCCATTCGAACCCGGGCAGCGACAGCCTTGAGCCTTCCGGTATACCGCCCTGATACTTTCCGGTGAGGAAGCCGGCAGCCAGCGGACTAAAGATCGTCGTACCCATTCCCACGTTACGGAAGATCGACGTATAGTCCAGCTCCATCTTATAGCGCTCGAACATGTTGTACTGCGGTTGCTCCATCGTCGGACCGATCAGGTGATAGCGCTGCGCCACGCTGTGTGCTTCCATGATCTCGGCGCCGCTCCACTGGCTGGTGCCCCAGTACAGAACCTTCCCCTGCTGGATGAGGTTGTGCATGGTCCAGACCACTTCCTCCATCGGGGTGTTGGGGTCGGGGCGGTGACAGTAGTAAAGGTCGATGTAGTCGGTCTGCAAACGCTGCAGGGCTTCGTGACAGGCTTCTACCAGGTGTTTGCGGCTGAGACCGGTTTGATTGGGCAGCAGATTCTTCCTGGAACCGAAATAGGCCTTGGAGGAGAGGACGTAAGAGGTCCGGTCCCAGTTTTTCTTCTTCAATACGCGGCCCATCATCAGCTCACTCTCTCCGTCGGCATAGGTTTCGGCGTTGTCGAAGAAGTTGATCCCTTTGTCATAGGCGATGCCCATCAGCTCATCCGCGTGTTTGTCTTCGATCTGGCCGTGGAAGGTAACCCAACTTCCATAGGACAATACGCTTAGCTGTAATCCTGATTTTCCTAAACGACGATATTCCATAGTTATAGTGTTTACTAAGTTTCGGAGGGCGTCCGGTTTACTTCGGTATGGCGTTCCCTGCCGTGAGGACGGTGCCGGTGAGCTTGCGGATAGTATACCAGCGGAAGTTTTGATCGGCTTCCATGCCGGTTCCAAAAAGGATTTTGTCCTTGGTGTAGATCCGCACGGGCTTATCCGTGGTGAAACGTTCGGTATTCTTATCCCACCAAAGCTCCTGACAGTGGACGGTATCTCCCTTCAGGATATTCTTGACGACGACGGAGTCGCGGAGAAAGACTTTGTCCTGTACATTGAAATACTTGCCGTAGAGCGCATCCATCTGGCTTTCCACCACCATCGAGTCGTTGAAGAAGTCGACGTGCAAGGTGCGGGGAAATTCGGCATATGGAGAATCGACCCTTTGAACACGGAGCATATAGGGCGCCGTTAGCTTTCCCTTTACCTTCGCGGACAGGTGGTTCCCCGAATCCGTGCGGGGTTCGCTGAGCATGCTCTCGATGTTGTAAACCTCCTCGGGAACTATTTTTTTCGGGCCCTTGACGCCTGCCGCTTTTTTGTCGTTGCAGCTTATCCAAAAACAGGCCGCGACCAGCAACAAACCCAGGATTTTATTGATTGAACTCGCTAATGGCATATAGGCCTTTATAGATTAAATATGGGTCTGTAAATATCTTCTTTTTTAGGTGCCGCGAAAAGTATGTCGCGTCGCCGCCGCTTAAGAGCACGTTAAAGTTGTCATATTTCTCTTCATACGCCTCGATAATCCCCTCTATCTCCTTGGCCATACCCAGGATCACGCCGCTGAGGATATTGGTCCTCGTGTCATAACCGGCCAGGGGAAAGTTCCAGTCCGCCTTTACGAGCGGCAGCTTGGCGGTAAAAGTGTTCAGCGACTTCAATCGCATCTCCATGCCCGGAGAAATCCCGCCGCCGACAAATTCCTTATACTTATTTACATAATTGTACGTAACAGCCGAGCCCAGGCCGATGACCAGGTTATTCTTCCCGGGAAAGGCGGTGACCGCTGCTACGACGAGCGCCAGCCGGTCGGCACCGATGGTCTCGGGTTTACCGACGGGGGTCGTAACGGGCAGCTTCGACTGATGACCCAGCTTGTGAAAACGGGTGGCCGAGCTCAGTACTTCTTCCAGTCCGGGATTGTGATTGATGACGGAGGAAAGGATCGATTTGTCCGGCTTATATTGGTCCAACAAAGCCTTGATCCTTGCGTCTCCGTCGTCTTCCAGCACCTGTTCGGTTATAAAGTTCCCATCGGTAAACACGGCGCATTTCATCCGGGTATTACCGAAATCAAAACAGAGAGTTGTTGACATGGGGTTAGTCTTCAAATTTGAACGAAGATAGGTTTTTGAAATGTCCGTTCAATTTTACTCTTTCCTTCAGGGTTTCCATCTCCGCAATCACGGGCAGCACGGCGCCCAGGTGCCGCTTGAGATATTCCTGCCGCTGTATTTCCTGGAGCAGGCCCAGCAGCTCGTACTCCTGTTCGATGGAAAGACCCGCGTGGTGTGCCAGGTCGTAAGCGCTAAGCTCTTCGTCGGGTTTATGAAAATCTTTGGAGATTTTGAGCAGGCGGTGCAGCTCGCGGATGGCATTGACGACCCGCTGCATAAGGTCTCTTTTCCCGGGACCTTCGATATTATCCGGGTAGTTCACGATGGCTCCGCTATAGAGCTTGTCCGGAATGGCCTTGATCAATTCCAAAGTACGGAATACGCGCATTCCCTGGGTCCGGATATCCATCTCTCCATTATCGTATACTTTTACCATCTCGACTATTTTGACCAGCGTCCCCATCTCATTCAGCCTGTTATCGATCACCGTCGGGATGCCAAAGGGCTTTTCTTCCTTATAACATTCATTGACAAGTTGTTTATAACGAGGTTCGAATATGTGCAGGTTCACTATCTCCCCGGGATATACCACGATCCCCAGGGGAAACACGGGAATGAAATTCGTCATAAATACAAAGCTAAATCATTTTAACTGGAAGAGGCCGGCGGTTCTAGCTGGACGTACTCGCCGTAATGGAATCCGGCCTGGAAGGGCGGGGTGTATCCAGTTGGGTGCTAAGGCGTGAAAACCAATGATCTTTTACGTGCGCGGGCAATATATCCCGGATACACGCGCAGTCCATCGTCTTCGTGCAGGCCCGGCAGTCGATGTCTTTTACGAGGGCCTTGGCTTTGGGCCCGATCGGGGCCCATCGTCCCGGGTGGATCGGCCGCAGCGGGGGGAAGATCCCCAGCGCATGAATCCCCAGCGCCGCCGCGAGGTGAAGCGGGCCGGTCCCGGACGCCAGCAGCCCGTCCGCCTTCGATATAAAGGTGATAAACTGGGACAGGGTCATCCTCCCGGTCATGTCGGTCACGGAAGGGCAGGCGGCAAAAAGAGATTCCAGCTGAGCGCCCTCTGCCGAAGTACCCGTGATAAAGACCTTGAAGCGATCGGGCGGCAGTAGTCCGATAAGCTGTATATAATAATCCAGCCCCCATTCTCTTCCATGTCCCCTCGACTTGGGGTGCAGGATCAGGTTGAAACGGCTGCGGTCCAGCTCTTCCTCGATCTGCCCGGGCAGCGGCGCCAGCCGGCTAAGGCCATAGTAGCCGCCGATTTCCTGTATGTCGTAGAGTTCCTGCGCACCCAGCGGCCTCAGCAGCCGAAGGTTGAGCTGGGCTTCGTGATAGGGTGAGTTTTTTCGCGAGAGTCCGACCAGCTTGTTGCAATACCACCAGTGATAGAGCCGGTTGGTCGTGCCGATGCGCTGCTTGATCCCAGCCTTCCAGGCCATCCGGGCGATCTCCGGACGAGGGAGGACATGGATGATCGTATCGGCGCCGGTGTCCGCCATTCTCCGGACGCCTTCGGCGTACGGCAGCTTTTGTAATTGGTCCCAGTTGAGGAATTGATCGATATGTACGCAGGCCCCGATCAGGTCTTCGGTATAAGAGCGGCCCAGGAAGATAATTCTGGCGTCGGGATATAGCTCTCTCAGCACACCCGCCATGGGTAGGGTGAGCACTACATCTCCGATCGCATCGGTCCTGCTTATAATAAAGGTCCTGCTCATTTTTTTTGCAAGTGCTTGTCCAGTCCATTGACGCAATAGGCGTGACCCTGCTGCTGTTTGATTTTCATCATGGCATAATTTGGAGCCGCGTCTTCGATGACATAATGTACTTTATGGTGCAGGTGATAAACGATCGCCCTGTGCTTCATCGACTGCAGCCGGATGCCGTTGCGAACCAACCGCCATTCTATGTCTACGTCTTCGCCAACCCCGGCGCTGACAAAGTCTTCATCGAAGCCATTGACCTCTACCAGGTGTTTCTTGAGAATGGCCCAGTTACAGCCCATCAGGCCATTGCTCTTCCGCTTTTGATAAAAGGGCAGATAGAGGCCGTCTTCCAGTCTTGTAGACCCATAACGGGCCTGGTAGAATAAGGACAGATATTTGAGGTCCCTCGTTTCGATAATCTTATTGGTCAGCGTCTCACTAACCCATAACCTTCTGCCTGCAAAAAGAATTCCTTCGCGTGCCTGGCCCTGATACTCCTTCAGACATTGCCGGTGCGGGATACAGTCGCCATCGAAGAAGACCAGCAGTTCCCCGGTCGATGCGACAATCGCCTTGTTCAAGATTTCATCTTTCCGGAAACCGCAGTCAGCCTGGCTGACGTGGAGGATGGGGTAGGGCATCAGGGCCGATTGTGCTCTCAGATATTCCACCGTCTCCGGTGCGTCGTCGTCCTCGGCAATGATCACCTCGAAATTTGTATAGGTTTGTTGCTTCAGCCCTTTCAATATCACATCCAAAAAAGGAATATTCTTATAGAAGGCGACGATCACCGATATCTTCATAGCGCCAAATGTAAGTAATTTGGCCATTCTGGTGGCCGAAAATGAACGATTAGCGGTGTTTGCCGAATTTGAGCCGGTTAACGAGCTGTTTTCTGAATTTTCGGAAACGGATATAGCGATCCATCGAGCGCAGGTTGCGTTCGTCGGCCGTGTCGGGAACAAATACGCCGTCTTTGTAGAAGACGCTATCGCTCTTGGTGATAAACCAGCGCTTATAGCCATTGCGGTTCATCCAGTCGATGATCTCGTTCAAATAAGGATTGGAGTATTCTTTTCCATGCGTCTCCAGCGAGATGATCAGCGGCCGGCTTTTCAGGTATTTCAGGGCATACCATTCGCAGCCCTCCGTATCGATGCTCAGCAGGTCGATGGTCCCATCGTCGAGGCCGTCAAACCTTCTGCACATTACCTGAAAAGTATCTTCTTTCTGGACCTTGTAACGGTCGTTGACCATGGCGGGACTAAACGGAAGGGCTGTCGCAAAGGTCGACTCGCCCCGCTGCGCAAGCTCGAGGACACCGTCGTAGTCATAAATAGCATAGGGGAAGAGCGTAACGTTGGTATAGCCTTCGAAGAACTTTCGGATGGAAGCGATGGACTGCTCGTCCGGCTCGATCAGGGTTGCCCTGATCTTGTCTTTGCGAATAAATTCGAGGATATTCGACTTTTCGGGCGAATTGACGCCGATCTCACAGACGTGCTTTAATGGTATTTGTCTGGCCTTACACTTTTCGTAAAGCTCAAGGTTGTGCTTAGCCATGATTATTCATTTTCCTTTTCGCTCTTCCACCAGCGATAGCCGATGAGGCCAAAGATTGCCAGCGGGGCCGCTGCCAGGTAGACGATGCCTCTATTCAGGGCCTTAGCCGGCCGTTCGCCCAGCTGCTGTGCGGTACGGGTGCAAATGGAGCACTGCGCCTTGACCGGGAGGGACCCGGCTAAAAAAAAGCACAGGACCAGTACGATGACCAGCCTGTGCTTTATATTTTGAAATTTGTTTTTCAAATGATCCATAACAGCCAATTGAATCACAAAGATAAGACTATCGGAGGACTAGCGAATCCTAAGCTTCTGCCTTCATCGCCGACTGACTGCGCTTGCGCTCATTCTCGTCAAGAATCGTCTTGCGCAGACGAATCTTCACCGGCGTCACCTCGATACATTCATCCTGCTGGATATACTCCATGCATTCTTCCAGGGTCATCTGCTTTTTAGGAATGATACGAACCGAATCATCGCTTCCGCTGGCGCGCATATTGGTCAGTTTCTTACCTTCCGTAGCATTTACGATCAGGTCGCCTGGCTTGATATGCTCCGCAATGATCTGGCCTACATAGACGTCTTCGCCTGGATCGACAAAGAAAGTACCGCGATCCTGCAATTTATCGATGGAGTAGGCTGTCGTCTTTTCCTGGTTCTTCGAGAGCAGTACGCCGTTGCTTCTGCCGGGGATCGGGCCCTTCCAGGGTTTGTATTCCAGGAAACGGTGCGCCATTACCGCCTCACCCGCCGTATTCGTCAGCATGCTGCTACGCAGACCGATCAAACCGCGGGAAGGGATTTCGAATTCCAGGTGCTGCATGTCACCCTTGCTTTCCATGATCAGCATTTCGCCCTTGCGTTGAGTGACCATGTCGATCACCTTACCGCTGTAATCGGCGGGAACGTCTACTACGAGGTTTTCATACGGCTCGTGTTTCTTGCCGTTGATCTCCTTCACCAGTACCTGGGGCTGGCCGATCGTCAGCTCAAAACCTTCTCTACGCATGGTCTCGATCAGGATCCCCAGGTGCAGGATACCCCGTCCGAATACCAGGAAGCTATCGGCGCTGTCCGTATCTTCTACTCTCAGTGCAAGGTTTTTTTCCGTTTCTTTCATCAGACGATCGCGTAAGTGACGGGAGGTCACGAACTTACCATCCTTACCAAAGAAAGGGGAGTTATTGATGCCAAAAAGCATGCTCATCGTAGGCTCATCCACACTGATGATCGGCAGGGCTTCCGGATTTTCGGCATCGGCAATGGTATCACCGATATTGAAGTTTTCCAGACCGACTACGGCGCAGATATCACCCGCCATTACTTCGGTGGCCTTCTTCTTACCCATGCCCATAAACGTATAGAGCTCCTTCACTTTCGAACGCTTGACGCTGCCGTCGGCCTGCATCAGGGCGACCGACTGGCCTTCCTTGATAGACCCGCGGGCTACTTTACCCACCGCAATTCTTCCGAGGAAGGAAGAATAGTCAAGAGAAGTGATCTGCATCTGCAAAGGACCTTCGGATACCTTTGGAGCAGGTACGTATTGGAGGATACCATCCAACAAGGGAGAGATATCGGCACATTGTTCATTCTTGTTATTGAACCAGCCATTCTTCCCGCTACCGTAGAAGGTAGGGAAGTCCAACTGATCTTCGGTGGCATCCAGGGTAAAGAACAGCTCGAATACCGCCTCATGTACTTCGTCGGGACGGCAGTTGGGCTTGTCTACCTTGTTGATTACCACAATAGGCTTCAGGTTTAGCTGGAGGGCCTTTTGGAGTACGAAACGAGTTTGGGGCATCGGGCCTTCAAAGGCATCCACCAGCAGCAATACACCGTCCGCCATTTTCAGCACGCGCTCTACCTCGCCCCCGAAGTCCGAGTGACCAGGGGTGTCTATCACGTTGATTTTTACGCCCTTGTATTCGACTGCGGCGTTTTTGCTGAAAATGGTGATACCGCGCTCTTTTTCGAGGTCGTTATTATCCATGATCAGCTCCCCGGTTTCCTGATTTTCACGGAATACGTGGGTAGCATGTAAGATTTTGTCTACCAATGTAGTCTTACCGTGGTCGACGTGGGCGATGATCGCTATATTTCTGATTTCCATAATGTCTTTGTTTCGGGCGGCTTTGGCCGTCTTTCCTCCAGGGCCCCGTTTAAAACCGCAAATGTACGACGAAAGCGGCGTATTTCCTAGCCTGAGCGAAAGGGGTGGGGAGAAATAACATAAAAAAAACAGGGCCGGTAGAAACCGGCCCTCGCATGAGTAACACATGAGAAAACAAGATTATATTCCTAATTTATCGGTATAGCTCTGCCAAAGCTGATCGAGGGTCCTGCCCGTCCATTTTTTCCAAGCTCCCGCCTCGTATTTGCCTGACCGCATCAGGGCATCTAACTTGTTTACGATAGCCGGGTCAATCTCTTTCTCCAACCAGACAAAAAATCTGGCCGTTACCTTATACCCATCCATATATGACTGGTCCATGTTGAAGAGGGGAAGCCTCCATTTGGCGCCGGCGTTGTCGACGCCATACTTGTACCGTACATAGTCTGCGATGCCTTCCGTAATCCAGCCGGGGCCTCCGGCGGGATAAGCCTGCACTACGTGCATGGCTTCGTGCGTAACGACGTCGATGTCTCCCGGCGCTTTCTTTATGTACCCGGGATCAAAGCGGACCGAGTCATTACCCGTCGCAGCCACGCCGCGGTAGGCTGGGTCGATGACAAAGGTTACCGTCTTCGGCGCCTTGGGATTGAAGCGTTTCACTTCTTCCGGATAGACTTTGAAGAAAACGTCGACAATCCTGCGTCCAAGTGCCGTGTCGAAGTCCTGCGATTTGTTGATAAAAATCAAGGTATCGCCGCCGCGAGCAAAGGCTTCCCGCTTGAAAAAGTTGCTTTCTGCTACTGGCGCTTCCGACTCCGGCAGCAGCGCAAAACGAATCTGGTTTTTCCCATCGAGGAAGCGCCCGGCGGCTTCTTTGAGAGAGCCCACCGTGATACTATCCAGCACCTCATCCGTGTGCAGCACTTCCAGCAGGTCTTCCCCATTTTCATATTGTCCGTCGAGATACCCCAGCCAGAAGCCATTGTCCTTTAGCGCCAGCTCGGTATTCTTCTTGATCCCGGCCTTGTATTTTTCGACGTCTACTTCGTCCGGGCCCTTGAGCCGCAGGTCGGCCATCTCCTGCTGTACCAGGGCGACGAGGTGGTCGACGTTGGCAGGAGCGCAGCCGAAGGCAATGACGAGTCCATACCTGCTCTTCGGATATTTATTAAAGATCGGCTGTACGGAGGGGCTGTAGACTTCGCTTTCCTGCTCCCGCAGCTGCTGCAGCATCTTGATCTGCAGGACCTGGGACAGGGCATGCAGCTTCTGATTGTTGAGCTTATTGTAAGGCGCATCACCGGTGAACATGAGCCGCACCAGGGCCTTGTCTTCCTTTCCCTTGTAGACATTTTTGATCAGCTGTCCTTCGGGCACGTGCACGCCCAGGTCTCGGGCCTGCTCGTTTTTGTGCAGGGAAGGGAGAGAGCCCAGATAGGTCTCCAGCAACGGAGCAATGCTATCGGGTCTAAAATTGCCGACAAAGACAAACGTAAAGCCGGAGGCATCGGCAAACCGTTCCTTGTAGATCCGGTACGTCTTCTCCAGCGTTATCTTCTCCAGCTTCTCCAGCGTCGGCGGAGAATACCGGTATTTGTAATTCCCATTTACATAGGCCATCGTGTCGTTGAAGACGTTGCCGGGGTCCGCATAGCGATTCGGCAGCACGGCCTTCGACTTGCCGATGATATTTTCGAACAGCACCTGGTCCTTTCTTGGCTGTGTAAAGTAAAGATGCACCAGCTGCAGAGCCGTCTCGAAGTCCGACACCGATGAAGTTCCCGTGACGCCTTCCGTACGCGCGCTGATATAAGGCGCCACGCGGACGGACCGTCCATTGAGGACCGTATTGAGCTGGACCGGGTTCAGGTCGCCGAGTCCAAAGCTGGCAATTACCTGGCTCGCGCTGGCTGCAGCGTCGTAGTCCGCGTCGTCGTATACCGATGTGCCGCCGGATGCGTACGCTTTAAATGTAATCTCGTCGTTTTTGAAGTCGGTAGGCTTCAGCACTACCCGCAGGCCATTGCTCAGCGTGAGCTGGGTAACGCCGATCGGGGCGAAGCTTTCCCGCTTCGTGACCTTCCCCGCAACCGGCTTGCTCGTCATCAGGGGCCGGTCCACCGTCTCGTCCTTGTAGGCGACCAGGTTCTTGCTACCCACATCCTTGAACCAGCCTGCTACGGTGGCTTCGCCGGGCAGACCGGCCTTATCCTTTTCAGGAGCCGTGATGATGATGTCCCGGTCCGTTTCTTTCAGATATTCGGCTGTCAGCGACCGGATATCTTCCAAAGAGATGGAGCCGAGATTATCTTTTACGAATTTGTATTCCCATTCGATACCCGGAGACGCTTCCTTGCCCAGGAAGAGGCGCTGGTATTCTTTGACGAATGAAACGGAGGGCGTTTTGTCCTTTTCAGCCACCGCATTTTCCAGTCCGCGCAGATAGTTCTTCTTGGCCCTATCGAGTTCAGAAAGGACAAATCCATTTCTCCGGATCTTCTCGACTACCTCCCAGCTCCTGTCGAACGCCGCCTGGAGCTGTCCCTGTTTGGCCGTCACCTCGAACGCAAACATATCCGCTCCTCCCATCAGGGATTCGATGCCCACGCTGACATTGACATAGGCAGGATTCTTGTCCTGGCTCAGCTCGGCATATCTTCTCGCGGAAACCATGCTGTTGAACAGCGCCTTTTTCATCGATTCCCTGTAGTCCGACTCTGTGACCAGCGGGCTCGTCTTATGCTTGATCAGCACCTTTAGCGCCGTCGCATCGTCTTCCTTGTCCGTCACCACGATAAACTGGCGGCCGCCCGTAAGCGGAACGGTATAGGCAGTCCGGGGGCGTTCGGCCGCCGGGTTTTTCAAGTCGGAGAATTTTTCCTTTACCGCCTTTTCGATCGCATCCACGTCGACATCTCCGACGACGATCAACGCCTGCAGGTCGGGCCGGTACCAGTCCTGGTGAAACCGGCGGATCACCGCGGGCCGAAAGTGCAGCAGGACGCTGTCGGTTCCGATCGGCAGCCTGTCGGCATATCTCGACTGGTTCAGCAGCACCGGCAGGTATCCTCTCGTTATCCGGTCTCGCGCGCCTTTGCCCAGCCGCTCTTCTTCCAGTACGATCCCCCGTTCCTTCTCCAGCTCGACCGAATCGAGCGTCGCCTCCTGCGCCCAGTCGCGCATGATCTGCAGGCCGCCCGTCAGGAGCGCCGCATTCCCGGTCGGCAGCGGAAGCTGATAGACCGTCTCGTCGAAGCTGGTATAGGCGTTGAGGTCTGCGCCGAATCGTACCCCGGCCTTCTGCAGATAGTCCACCAGCTCGTTCTTGGGGAAGTGTTTGGTACCGTTGAAGTTCATGTGCTCCATGAAGTGCGCCAAGCCGCGCTGGTCCTCGTCTTCCAGGATCGATCCAACCTTGCAGACCAGGTATAGCTGCACCTGGCGGGCGGGAGTCGGGTTATGACGGATATAGTAGGTAAATCCGTTCGCGAGCCTGCCCGTACGAACGGCCGGGTCTAACGGTATCGATTGAGTGGAGCCGGTCAGGCCCGCGACGAGGGTCACACCTGCCAGCAAAAGTCGTCTAAGATTCATATCTTCTTTTAGTTTTTATATATCTCTGCCAGCTTCTTTTCCAGATCGGCCCCACGGAGGCTCTTGGCGATGATCTTCCCGTCAGGGTCGAGCAGGAAATTCAGGGGTATCCCGGAAATGCCGTACAGGCTCACCACTTCGCTGTTCCAATACTTCAGGTCCGATACGTGCGTCCAGTCGAGGCGGTCCTTGCGGATGGCCTTCTTCCAGTCTTCGCCCTTCTGGTCGAGAGAGACGCCGAGGATTTCGAAACCCTTGGGGTGATATTTGTGATAGGCCGCTACCACGTTGGGGTTTTCTGCGCGGCAGGGGCCGCACCAGCTGGCCCAGAAGTCGACGAGGACATATTTACCGCGGAAAGAAGAGAGGCTGATGGAATTTCCGAGCGTATCCTTTTCCGTAAAGTTGGGCGCTTCCTTTCCGATGGCCAGCTTGGTATCTCCCATCTTCAGCTTGTCCATCTGAGACTGGACCATCTTCAGACCCGGCAGGGTACGGATAGAGTCCGGCAGCATGTCGACCAGCGGCTGCAGGAAGGCGACGTCCTTCGCCTGCATGGCCGCGTAGTTGCCAAGCGCGCCTTCGAAAGCAAAAGCCAATAGGGGAGAATGCGGGTTCTGCCGCATGTATTCGGCATAGACGTAGTTGCGCTCATCCGCGGTCCTTTCATCCAGCTGCTTCTGAAGGCTCTTCTCCAGCTTTTGATTTTTGGATAAAATCGCCTTCGTCAGCTTATCCTGCAGGTCCTTTACGCTCTTGTCGAAATCGGCCTGCCGGTCCAGGATCCGGTGATATTCCGTATTTGCGGAAGAGCCCGTCACCGATACATTGGCGAAGCCGCCGGTATGGGTGATCGAAAAATCTTCATTCGGAGCCAGAAAAATCGAGATCGTATTGTCCGTGCTAAGCGTCGTTCCCGGCTCGGCTGAGGTCATGGTCACGATCGAGCCGTAGCTCGCGTGACCCGTCAGCGTGTATTGGTGGTCGACCACCGCAGCGCTGTCCGTAACGTTCGACTTTCCGCTGAAGTGCTGCAGATAGACGTGCTGTATATCCGCATCCTTGACGTGTCCGGTGATGCGGAAGTTATTCTCTTGCTGAGCAAAGGCCCAAACTGGCAGAGAAGCCAGCAGGAGCGCTTGAATGTTTTTATTCATGGCGGATGATTTATTCAAAGACGGAGGTAAGAGTTTGATTTAATTCATATCTGTCGATCCGTGAAGCGACGATCGTCCCTGAAGGGTCGATCAGCAGCATACGGGGCAGCTTGGTAATGCCATAGAGCCTTGCCACGGCATTGTCCTTCCCGTGCAGATCGGATACCTGTGTCGTGTTCTTCATGTTCTGCTCTTCGATCGCCTGCAGCCAGGTGGACTTGTCCGCATCCAGGGAAACGCCGAGAACAACCAGGCCCTTGCTGCCATAGGTTTCCTGTGCGCTGTTGATAGAAGCCAGCATGGCGGTAGCGTCGGCGTCCCAGCTGGCCCAGAAATTCAGCAGCACGTATTTGCCCTTGAAAGAAGAGAGGCTGACCGAATTTCCGTCGGCATCGGTTTGTGTAAAGTCGATGGCCTTGTGACCCGGCTCCGTTTTTAATTGCTCGTTCAGGACTGCGCTGACGGACAATCCTTCCTTGCTGCTGCGGGTTGCCGCCGGCAACAGCTGGTACAGCGAGTCCAGCATCTCCGCGCGTCCCGCAGCAGGGCGGTGATCTGCCAGTGTCGAAATAAGCGTAAGATCGATCGGCGACGAAGGGTTTTGACGGATGAAGGCCGGATAGGACTCGTCCATGATGTCCCCAGCCTTCTTTACGTTGGCGGGTGTCAGAAAAGAACTGAGCAGCGCCGCATTCTTTGTCTCCTGCGCCATCTTGTACAGCTTGCGAAGCGTATCCCCCCACATCTCGAGCTTATGGTTGGCTTCGTGATAGTCGTGGTCCGCCCTGGAGCCGGAGACCACGGCGTTTTTCATCGTGCCGGTGGAGATGATCGTAACCCTGTCGCCCTTGTTCACATAGATTTCCAGGAAACCAGAGCCGTCCTGGGACGCCGGGGGACGGCTGCCCGGGTGCGTGTCGGCGTAGTATCGGCTGATCGTGAGCTTGGTTACTCCGTCCGTCTTTTCGATAAATCTATATTTACCCTCTTTAACCGCTGCACTATCGGTCCTTCTCGGGTCTGTTCTTGGATGAATCCGGTAGATATATGCGGGCGGGACCGGCATGCCGATGATAGTCCCTTCGATGATGGTCTCATCCTTTTGCGCCTGGCTTGCCAGCGAGAGGAGCGCGCCCAGTGTGAAGAAAACAAATTTCATTGCTGTTATTTTTTATTAGTTGAATATTTTTTTAAGCTCCTTTCCGAGGTCTTCTCCGCGCAGATCCGTGGCGATGATGGTTCCGTTCGGGTCGATCAGGAAACTCTTTGGGACGGACGGCACCATGTAGCGTTTGACTACGTCGCTGTGCCAGCCTTTGAGGTCGCCGGCGTGAAACCAGTCCAGGTGATCCGCGACGATCGCCGACTGCCAGGCTTTTTTATTTTCATCGAGAGAGAAGCTGACGACCGTAAAGCCCTTGTCCTTATAGAGATTGTAGTTAGCCACTACGTTGGGATTCTCCATGCGGCAGGGTCCGCACCAGCTCGCCCAGAAGTCCAGCAGGACGTACTTGCCGCGCAGGTCTGTCAAATGAAACGGTTTGTCGTCCGGTGTCATCGCAGTGAAGTCGGGAGCGGACTTGCCCGGTCCCAGCTTCGTCTTTTCCATTGCGATGATTTCCTTTACCGAGCTGCCCAGCGGAGAATTGAGCAGCTCCGCGGAGAAGCTCTCGATGCGGTTCTCGGGCTTGGCGATACTGCCCGCCTGCACCAGCTCGCCGAATTTCAGCAGGCTGATATAGTAGTCGGGGTGTACGAGGATAAACGATTTTATCCGGGAGGCGTCGATAGCCGCGCCATCCATGTACTGGTTGTATTCCTGCTGCTCTTTTTCCAGGCGGGCCCGCGGCACGGAAGCCAGCCGCGGGTTCGTCAAAAATGCGGTATCGCTCTGGGCAAGCAAAGGCAGGCCCGGCAGCCCCCAGAAGAGGAGCCAAAAAATCTTCTTCATAAAAATCGATTGATTACTGTTGGTAGCCCGGTGTCTGTTTTAGATTGGGATTGCGCAAAGTTTCTGCATTCGGGATCGGCCAGTATTGCATGTACGTCGACCAGTTGGAGCCCTTCTGCGGAGAGACCACGCCCATCACGCCGTCGAGCTTGCCGATGCGTTTCAGATCGAAGAAGCGATGACCCAGCTCGGTAAAGAACTCGATCTTGCGTTCCTGCATGACGGCGTTTATCAGGTCCGCCTGTGAGGCTGCCGTCGTTCCGGGCAGCGTGGCGCGGGTGCGGACCATGTTGATATCGCTGATGGCGCCGCCCAGGTTATTCTGTTGCGCGCGGGCCTCGGCCCTGATCAGGTACTGCTCGGAGAGGCGAAGCATGCTGAGGGCTTCGGTGCTGGCGGCTGCGGTTTTTACCTTGTACTTATTGGCGTAGTAGTAATTTGTCGCAGGCGTTCCGTTCGTCGATACGCCGACCCAGTTGGTATATCGTGCATCGTTGGGTTCGAAGCTGGCCAGCAGCTGCGGGCTCAGCACCACGCTCACGCCGCTCGAGGTTGGCGTAGACCCCGTGGTGATCAGGTAACCCACGGCGTCTCTTACCGCGAAGTTTATGCCCTGTGTAGGCAGCAGGCTCCAGACGGTTTCCTTGCTTTTTACCAGGAATACGTTCGCGGGTGTCTCTAACGCATAAACATTATTGCCGATTACGGTGCTGGCCTGCGCCTCTGCATTGGCCCAGTCGCCGGTGTAGAGATAGATTCGTGCCAGCAGCGCCGTCGCCGCGGCTTTATTGGGTCTCGACCGGTCCGTAACTACCTTGCCGTTATAGTCGACATAGTCGGTACCCAGCAGACCCTGCGCTTCCTTCAGGTCGGTGATGATTTGCTTGTACACGTCCGCCTTCGGTGTGCGGCTAAGCGCGCCGTTGGCTACATAGTCCGAGGTGAGGGGAAGGGCCACGTCGCCGTAGCAGCTCACCAGGTAATAAAACATCAATCCTCTCAGGAAGAGCGCCTCTCCCAGCCATTGATTCTTGAAGGGCAGGCTGGAGGAACGCATGGCCTCGATGGTGGTATTGGCGATCTGGATATCCGGGTAAAGGGTATTCCACTGAATGCCTCCGCCGTTGTCACCGGTGATGACGTTGCCGTAAAAGGTCTTGGCCGTGGCGCTTGCCGATGCGACGGCCTGCAGCTCGTCCGTATAAAGCGACGCATTATAACCCAGACCCAGCGCTCCGTCGAGATGTGTATCCTGCTGGAGGTCGTAATAGATGGCGTTCAGCACGCCCGAGGTAGTCCCGTCGGAGGCAAATGCGTCCGTACCCGAGATGCTATTGACGGGTAAGGGAATGGTCACGAATTTTTTACAGCCGGCGCCGAAGACCAGGGCCATCAGCAGCGCCGCGATCCCGAATGCCTTGTTATTGTGAAAGTTTATAGTGTGTTTCATTGTGTGTCTGTTTAAAGAGTGATATTGACTCCGCCCGTATAAATCCGATACGGCCCCATTGCTCCGGCTGCCATGTTCTCCGGGTCAAGCTGTTTGTATTTGGAGATAGTCAGCAGGTTTTGTCCCTTGATAAATACCGACAGCGCGGTGATCTTCGCCTTCTTCAGGAAGACCGGCTGGAAGTTGTACGTAAGGGCCAGGTTCTGAAGACGGGCATAGGTAATCGTCTCATACGCTCCCGTGCTGGATCGGAAGTTCAACTGCTGGACCAGGGAGTTCAGCGCATTCTGCGTGACCTTCGGGAAGGCCGTTACGTCTCCCGGGTTCTTCCAGGATTTGGCCCAGTCCTCTGTAGGCACGCTGCCGATCACTCCGGGAATAGTCAGCTGCTGACCGAGATAGTTGAAGCCGGGGCGTCGGGTAAAGTAGAAGAAGAAGTCCAGAGAGAATCCCTTATAGTTGATGCTGTTCTGCAAGCCCCCGAAATATTTCGTCTGCATGTCGAGGTTGACCGTTCTGTCGGTCTGCTGCAGACCGGCGGTGAAAAACGGCAGATAGGAATCGGCTACACCCTTGGCATTGGTAAAGAAGTACAGACCGGTCTTCGGGTCTACGCCCGTGTAGTTATAGATCTTAATATTCTGCATGGACCGGCCGATTTCCAGGTTGGCGTTGTTCCGAATACCACCGCCCGGGATAGCTCCGGGATAGGCCACCAGCTTGTTCCGGTTGAAGGTAATATTGAAGCTGGTCCGCCATGTAAAAGACTTGCTTTGGACATTAACCGTAGTCAGCGCGGCTTCGAAGCCGGTGTTCTTGATAATGGCCGGGGAGTTTTGCGAAATCTGCTGATACCCTGTCACGACCGAAAGCGGAATGCTGACCAGCTGGTTGGAAGTACGCTGATCGTAGTAGTTGGCTTCCACCGTTATTCTGTCTTTCAGGAAACGAAGCTCCAGGCCAAGCTCCTTCTTCTTATTCGTCTCCCATTGCAGGTAAGGGTTGGCGAGGCCATTGGGGGCTATCCTCAGACCGCCCTGATAGTTGTTGTTGGTGACGCCGTAGGTCGTCAGATAAGCGTAGTTGGGAACCCCGTCACCGCCGGTCGTACCGAAGCTTCCTCTCAATTTACCAAAGCTCAGCCAATGCAGGTTATGTTTCAACCAGCGCTCTTCGCTGAAGATCCAGCCGGCCCCGATGGCGCCGAAAGCGCCGAACTGCTTGCCCGGTCCGAATTTCGTGGACCCGTCATAACGGCCGGTGAGGTCGAGGATATATTTTTGATCCCAGATGTAGTAGACGCGGCCAAAATAACCCAGCTGCCGGTTCGGCGTCGTAGAGTAGCTGGAGCTAACCGTAATGCCGGCCGTGGGGTCCTTGATCGTAGCATCCGTCACGTAGTTCTTACCCAGGATAGCGCTGCTCGTCGCCTGCGTGCTTTGCATATCCATACCGACTGTTACGTCCAGCCGTCCCTTGTTAAACAGCCGGGTGGTGTAGTTGGCATAAGGGTCGAAGTTGACCGTCGAGTTGCTGATGTTCGAGATCGTGCTCTGCGCTATTGAACCAGGAGGATTGTATACGGTGGGATTGACATACGTGCTGGGATAGGCGACGAGCTCGCGCGCCGTCAGCAGGTTGTAGCCCAAAGTGGCGAAGATGTTCAGGCCGCGGATGGGCGTATACTTCAGCTGGGTGTTGCCGACCAGGTTATTGGTGACGCCGTGATAGATCATGTTCTTTTTCGAAGCCGCGCTGAATTGTCCCGTCCCGATATACCGCCAGTCGGGCTGCCCGTTGGGAAGCGTGAAACCGGGGAAGTTCGGTGCAATCGAAGCTCCGATGCCGATATAGTCTACCGGCAGCATGTCGTTGACCGTGGTGGAAAAGTTGCCGTTGAAGGTAGCCGTAAACTTTTGGTTGAGGCTGCCCGTATTGATGTTGAAATTCAGACCGCCGCTGTTCTGTGCGCCGCCGCCCCTGGTAATGCTGCCCAGGCGGGTGAAATTGCCGCCGATCAGGTAGCTGGTCGTGCCGACGCCGCCGGAATAATTGGCGTTGACGGAGCTGGTCGTACCGTTGCCGACAAAATACTTGTCCCAGTTGGTGTATTTGGTGCTGTCCCAGGTCCCGTTGACGTCCCAGTCGAGGGCTGTGGGTGCAGCATTGTCATTCTTGAAGGCTTGTTTTCTCAATGCAAGATACTCCTGCGTATTCATCAGCTTCGGCGATACGCCGCGCTGGGTAACGCCGCTATAGCCGCCTACCGTCAGCCGGGGCTGGCCGGGCTTGCCCTTCTTGGTAGTGATCAGGATGACGCCATAAGCGCCGCGCGAGCCATAGATCGCAGTGGCATCCGCGTCCTTCAGGATCGACACGCTTTCGATCAGTGACGGATCGAAATAGTTCAGGGCGTTGCCGCCGTTGAGCGCGTTGAGCTGAAGATTGGTCCTGTCGTAGCCGTACAAGGCCGGGTTGATCAACGGCAGCGCCTGGTTCGCGGGATAAACCACACCGTCGATGACGAAGAGGGGGGAGTTCAGGTTGAAGCTGCTCTGACCCCTGATCTGGACGGTAAAGTTGCCGCCCGGCGTACCGGTGGCCTGCTGGACCAGCATCCCGGGAACGCGTCCCTGCAAGGCTTCCAGGACGTTGACGACGGGGTTCTTGGCGATATCCTCTGCATTGATGGTCGTTACGTTGCCGGCGTTGAAGCGTTTGCTGACTTTCCCGTAGGCGATGACCTGCATCTCGTCCAGCCCGGATTTACTCGGCTGGAGGACGACGTATAGATTGATGCCGGCGGGAAGGAGCTTGTCCAGTGCCGCCGTTCTCTCGAGGCTCTTGACCTGGTATTCCACGGGGGTAAAGCCGGGATAGGAGATGACCAGGGTTGTCCCGACCGCAACGCCGTCTAATTCGAAGACGCCGTTCTTGTCGGCATAGGCGTGCTTCTTGGTGCCTTTGATCATGACGGCAGCGTCTTCCAGGGGTTTACCCTCGTCATTGACGACCTTTCCTTTGAATTTACCGGGCGGGGAATCGGCGGTAAAAAGATGAAAGAAAGTGGATACGACACTGGGCGCGGCAGCGGGCGGCGGCGGCAGCTGCAGCACGATGTTATTGCCTACAACGCTGTACTGAAAGGGCTGTTCCTGGAAGCAGGCCGTCAGCGCCGTGATCAGGTCGACGTTGGAAACGGAGACGTCGATGGACTTGGACTTGTCCAGCTCCGCCTTGGTGTAGAGGAAATGATATCCGGACTGGCGTTCGATCTCGGCCATCACTTTCTCCAGGGAAGCGCGCTTGACATTCAAGGTGATCCCCTGTGAGATTCCCTTCGCACTTACCTGTAAAAAGGCCACTAATAATAACATCGCCGTCAATTTCATACCCAGCCAGATTGAGGATTGGGCGTTGCCGGGGCGGGAGGGCAAAGGACCGCTGGTCCGCCCTGGCATTTCGCCATAAGCAGTTAATTGCATAAATTGCAACAGTTTTGGGTTAAACAATAATGAGTCTTGGTGGACTTGTAGTTTACTCAAAATCTCCCCGGGAAGTGCGTCACCACTTTCCGGTTTTTTTTGAGAGCTATTTCATAACCGTTATCCGGTTTCCTTCAATTATAAAATGAACATGACCCGTTGCTTCCAATGTCTTCAGCAGCTCGCTGACCGGGACATCACGGGTAAGGGTTCCAAAAAATTCGGTCGTGTCGTTTTGCATGTTGTCCTGGTACTGGATCTCGGCGCCATACCAGCGTTCTACTTCCTTCATGATCTCCGCAATCGGCGTCGCTTCCAAAACAAACTTTTCTTCCTTCCATGCTACAATGCTGGGCAGGTTAACCTTCCCTCGCTTGACCAGCGTCTCTGAATACTCTGCCTGCTCTCCGGGAACCAGTGACAGCTCGTGCCCCCTGGCTTCCACCACCACCGCTCCCTCCAGCACCGTCGTACGCACCGCCTTTTCGTCGCTATAGGCATGGATGTTGAACCTTGTTCCCAGGTCCTTGACCAGCGTTCCATCCGGCAGCTCTACGCTAAAGGGGTTTTTGGAGTCATGCTGCACCTCGAAATATCCTTCTCCGCTAAACTTGATCCTTCGCTGTCCGCCGGAAAAAGCAACCGGGCAGCTCAGGGAAGAGGAAGAGTTGAGCCAAACCTTTGTTCCATCGGACAAGACCAGCGAATACGTCTCGCCCTTGCCCGTAACAATGTGCACCTCTCCGTTTGTTTTTAGCGTCGCGAGAGAATCGGTTGTCGCAACGCGGCTTCCATCCGCAAGCGTCATCGTGGCCTGGTGACGTCCCGGCTGCAGGTTGTTCTTGAAACGCTGAGCCTGGGAAAGCAGCACCGGTGTTTTGGTACGCTGATAAACGAATATTCCCGCGACGGCTACCAGGGCTACGGCGGCAATCCGCCAAAAGGGCCGGCGAAGGAAGTGCACGCGGTGTACGGAAGCCGGCGAGGTCTTTGTCTCTCGATCCAGGAAAGCCTGGATCCGGTCGTGAACGGCCGCAGGCGGTGTTTCCAGGTCAAATTCTCTATTCTGCATCTGCTCGTGCAGCCTGCGTTCGAATTGCGACTGATAGTCCGGAAGCTCCAGCATAGCGGCTAATTCCGCGCCTTCGCGATCCGAAATCCGGTCCAGAAGATAAAGGTTTACTAATTCTGTGAATCTGTTATTATCCATGGCATAAGGGGTAAAAAATGGACAGACTTGGACTCCTTTTGTTATAAAGACACCGCCCTTAATTCAAAAAGAGTAGGGAGCTGAAAAAAAATAACAAAAAAGTATTTCCGAGATGTTCCTGCATATAGCTTCGAAGGAAGATCAGGGATTTTACGAGGTATTGGTAGACAGTATCCTTGTGGATCCCCAGCTGGCTGGCGATTTGCTCGTTGCTGAGACCCTCCAGCCGGCTCATCTTGAAGACGACCCGTCGCTTCTCGGGTAAAAGCTCGATCCCTTTTAGCAAATGCTGGTAGGATTCTTTGTATTCGGTTTGAAGGTCTGGAAGGGAGGTCGTCTCGGGCCGCTCCTCCACCTGTCCATAAACGAGGGTTATCTTCTTGCGGAGCTCGTTGTAAAGATGATTGCGGGCCACGATAAAGAGATAATTGTCCAGGCTGCGGACGCCCTCCAGCTTCCCGCGGCTGGTCCACAGCTTCATAAAGATATCTTGTGTGGCCTCTTCCGCCTGCGGAGCGGATTTCAGGTAGGCGAGGGCGTGCGAATAGATCGTGTTCCAATAGACCCGGACCATTTCCGCGAAAGCAGCCTGATCTCCCTTTCCGATCCGGGTCAGCAAATCCTTTTCACCAGGTGAACTAGCAGTATTTGGGGTATTGTCCGTCAATTAATTCTGATTGGGGGCGGCCCGCCGCCCAACCGGAAAGGTAAATAAAAATTACAGAATCCGTCTCATTGTAGTGGTCGAGGTCCGGCCCGACACGGGATTTCTGACAGGAATAAAAAACCTGCCACTTTTTGGCAGCGATTGTATAATTTCCGGCAAATATTTATCCCATGAGTAAACGTTGGTGGTGGCTGATCATTCCTGCCATTCTGGTCATCCTCTTCCTGCTGGGACCCGCTCCCGCAACCCCTGTCTATGATAAGACGATGCCAACCGTTCCTTCGGACGCGGCCGGGCTTGAAACCTATATTCGCGACCGCGAGGCAAAGCACCGGGTGAAGACGGATAATGAGGCGAGGATTGTTTGGGCGGACTCGAGCCGTCAAAAGACGCCCTACGTCCTGGTGTATCTCCACGGCTTCTCCGCTTCACAAGGCGAAGGTGATGCGATACACAGATGGGCGGCAGAAAAGCTCCACGCCAACCTCTACCTCACCCGCCTGGCCGAGCACGGCATCGACACCGTCGACGCCATGGTCAACCTCACCGCCGACAATTACTGGGAATCCGCGCGCGACGCCCTTGCCGTCGCCCGTCAGCTTGGAGAAAAGGTGATCCTCATGGGTACCTCCACCGGCGGCACCCTCGCCCTGCAGCTGGCAGCGGCCTATCCCAACGACGTCTTCGCCCTGGTCCTCATGTCCCCCAATATCGCCATCAACGACCCCAATGCCTGGCTGCTAAACGACCACTGGGGTCTGCAGATCGCCCGCATGGTGACCAAGTCGAACTATATCACCACCAAGGAAGACTATGGCCCGCTGTACCGTCAGTACTGGTATACGAAGTATCGCTCAGAAGCCGTCGTGGCCCTGGAAGAGCTGGTCGAGACCTCGATGAAGAAAAGCACCTTCTCGAAGGTGACGCAGCCCGTCGGCCTCTTTTATTACTATAAGGACAGCGTACACCAGGATAGCACGGTGAAAGTCTCGGCGGAGCTCGAGATGTTTGACCAGCTGGGTACGCCCGCCCCCATGAAATATAAAAAGGCTATTCCCGAGGCTGGTACACATGTTATTGGTTCTTCGATACGCTCCCATGACGTGGAAGGGGTAAAAGAAGGGGTTGCCCATTTCATCAAGGAGGTTGCTCATATCCCCATGTCCGCAGATACGGTTAAACATTTTTGACCGATATTTGGGCGCCAATTGGAGCCAACGGATTAATGGAAAGAAAAATAATTTATCTCATCAACCCTATATCGGGCACGCGGGGTAAGACCTCTGTGCGGCAATTGATCACCCAACGAACGGAGGAAGCCGGCGTCGCCTACAGCATACATCCTACCAATGCCAGCGGAAATTATGATTTCCTTCGCACGCTTATACAGGAAGAAAAGGTAACCGACATCGTCGTCTGCGGCGGCGACGGTACGGTCAGCGCCGTCATGGCCGCCCTGGTCGGAACCCCCATCCGGGTCGGGGTCATCCCAATGGGCTCGGGCAATGGACTGGCTTTTGCGGCCAAACTCCCCAAGGACCCCGCCAAGGCCCTGGACATCGTCTTTGCGGGGAAGGCCTCCAGCATCGATGGCTTCCTGATCAACGGCCTGTATTCCTGTATGCTTTGCGGTATCGGCTTCGACGGACAGGTCGCCCACGAATTTGCCACCCAGCCCAAGCGGGGACTGGAGACCTACGCCCGCGTCACGCTGAAGAACTTCTTTACGGCCAGAACCTATCCGTTCCGTATCAGCATCCCAGCACAGGGAAATGGCGGTTCGCTAAGCTTCACTGTAGACGCCTTCTTTATCAATATCGCCAATGGCGATCAGTTCGGTAATCATTTTACCATCGCCCCCAAGGCCAGCCTGCAGGACGGAATGCTCGACATCGTCATCGTCAAGAAAAAGAGGTGGAAGCTGAGCTTTTTGCTTTCCGTCATCCGGCAGGTGCTGGGCGGGTATCCGGTGCAGGAGCACCCGAGTAATGATCCCCGCCGCAGCATTCTTTATTTCAGGACGCCGTCGCTGGAGATTGCCAACCCGGAATATGCGCCCGTGCATATCGATGGGGATCCCGGCGCACCCGCGTCGGAGTTCGTCATCAAGATCGTCCCCAATGCGATACAGTTGATACAGCCTTAATGGCCATTGGCGAGCTCTGTAAACGTATGGAAGGCCCGCTGATTTTCCTGGTTGTCCAGCGCACCCGTGATATTCAGCTTCTCTCTTCTGGTCAGGTGAAAATTCAACGCGGCGCCGGCATCCTCGGTCTTTGGCACGTATTGAAAGATCAGCTTGCGGAACGAAAAACCCATCCCGTGCTGCGAGAGACTCAACAAATCGTCCTGGTTATATTCCTGCATCTTGTACCAGTTATCCTGGAGCAGCAGCACCGGCTTGGTAACGATTTCCGTAATATCATCCGACTCATAAGGATTTTCCCAGCCGCCGGCCTTGCGGTCGCGGATCTGCAGCAGCACCACTCCGCTTGTGTTTTCCTGCAGCCATTCCCGAAACGCGTTTAGAAACCGGATCGCGTTCATTTCCCCGAAATTATCGCGGAAGCCGGCGTCCATGACGTCGATGACCGGCCGTGCCGGCAGCCATACGTTGGGGAGGACGTAAGGAAAGGTCGCGTTCATCCGCAGCGCCGTCAAAAGCCGCAGGTTCATGGGCTGCTGGCGGGCGAAGAGCGCGCCGAAGTCGATCGCGTCGGGGTCCATCGCAGGGATCTTGCTGCTGTCGAAACGGGGTCGCATCAGGAAGCTGACGGGCTGGGTGCTGATCACCAGCGCCCGGCTGTCGCGCGTGATTACCGGATTGAAGAGGAGCAGGGGCATCCGTGCCGCGGCTTCCTCCGGTGCGATGTCTTTTAGCTGCTTGTTCAGGACGCCGTGTGTATTTTCGTTTAGCTTCTGCTCGAAGGCAAAGCCGCGGTCTTTGATGTATTCGTGCTCACCCACCTTGAAGGTCTGCGCAGGAGAGGCGAGATCGCGGGCGACAAAAGAAGAGAACAACGTATTGAGCAGGTCGCGCGAGATATCGTCGATATAACGGCGGCTTTGCAGGTGAATGGAGGTGTCGACCCGATCCCGTCGCCAGGAGAGCTCCCGGAAATAGGCGGCGCCCAGCATTCCGCCGGAAGCACCCGTGATGAGGAAGGTCTTGCGCATCAGCTGTCCGCGGCTGAGACTGTCCAGCCGCTGTAGGATGCTCAGGGTGAAGGTGGCGCTACGGCTGCCGCCCCCGCTGGTGTTGACCAGGAAAAGGATGGGCTTGGCTTCGCTCTGCCGGGCCTTCCATTTCTCGAGCACCCCTATCATATTGGCCTTGTCCCGCGCAAGATTCGAATCCGCGCAAAGCTGCAGGAGCGTCTCGCGGTCGTAAAGCGGCCGGTCTTCCTTTGCGTTATAGCTCAGGCCATAGGCCTTGTTCGTTGGGTCGATGACGTTATACTGATAGAGCAGGTTCAGGATAAAGAAGACGACGACAAAGAAAGGAATGCTCCAGGACTGGAGGAAATACGAAAACGCGCCGGACAGGGAGATCAGGATGGCGAAGAAAATGAGGATGCTCGCGGCTGCCGGCAGCTGGAAATAGCGGCTGTCCATAAAGAAGCCTATGCCGATCAAAAAAATAAAGGCGACGAAAATGGAAAGGACCGCAGAAATATGATGGCGGTTGAAGATGCTTTCGATAAAGTCCTTGCTATAGTGTGCGACGTCACGGGTCTGCCGGATGGTCCGGAAGGAATTGAGGTACCATTTTACGTGCATCAGCCGGCTTTCGTTGAGCTTGACCTCTTCCTTGCGGAACTGGGACTTGAATAGTTTTGGATTGCTGATCACGGGCGTCATCCGGCGGATAATAGTTTTATCCGCGCGAAAGAAATAAAAGAGGGAGAGGATGATGATAAAGCCAAAGCCCCCGGCGAACCCTACACAGAGCCAGATGATCGAAGAAACCGTCAGCAGCTCGCGCTGCGTGCTGAACTGAAGCATCTTTATAAAATAAAAAACCAGGAAGATGATGGGGATGATGGCGTTGTTGATACAGTATTTCAGAAAGGGCTTGGTAGTTGTGGCGAGGAAGCGGAAATGACGGCTAAACAGGATGAAGGTGGTAATGTTCCAGCTCATGATAAAGATTCCCGTTGCGCTGCCGACGATAGCCGCGCTGAAGGGACTTACGTCTCCGAGATATTCGGGTGAGAGGAAGAGGGCTGCCGCACCATAGGCCCGCATAAAGCCTCCGTTCAGGGTGCTGAAGAGAATGAGCCAGAACACCAGCAGTACCTGAAACTTCCTGAGGTGCAGCAGGAGCAGTTGTACGGGGAAGAAGTAATAGATCGCTTTGAGAATTCTTATCATACGGTTACAGAGTGTCCTAAAGGTACCCACACAAGGTACAACATCCATACCATTGTGAGTAAGAATAAGAGACCCGTTACCTGGTGAAATTGGGCCAGCCAGTCGAAGGCGACCCATTGCTGGGGAATGATGCCGGGGCTGGCCAGCAGGCTGCAGATCCCGAGGACCACCTGAAGAAGGATAACCAGCAGGGGCAGCCAGCGGTAGCGGCGGAACGCCGGCGTCTGACCGGGCAGGCGGACCGCCTTCGCCGACCAAACAACAACCAGCACCAGGAGCAGGTACGCCAGGCTTCGATGGATAAAGTGAACCGTTATTTTATTTCCAGCCAGGTCTTGCAGCAAGGGTTTTTGGGTAAACAAGCTTTCCGGTATCCAGCTGCCGTTGATCGTAGGCCAGGTAGGGGCGACCGTAGCAGCTTTGTGACCGGCCATCAGGGCGCCATATAAGAGCTGAACGAACAGCAGACCGATAATCACCCAGGTCCAGCGGCGGAGGGACAGAACGGCCCCGGAACCCTTTATCCTTGCATTCTCCGGTACCGACAGCTGCAGGGCAAACCAGAACGCGTATACGATCAATCCCAGCGCAAAGACGAAGTGCATGGCCAGCTTGGTGGGCTTTACATAGATCGCGTCGCCGGTAAGACCGCTCGCCACCATGATCCAGCCGATCGCGCCCTGAAGAGCGCCCAGCAGAAAAAGAATGACCAGGGGTTTTACCATCCAGCTCCTTATTTTGTTTTTTGCCGCCAGCCAGACAAAGCCTACGAGGAATACGACGCCGACCAGACGGGCCCAGAACCGGTGAAACCATTCCCAGAAAAAGATGAATTTAAAGTTGGAGAGGGTAAAGTCCGAATTGAGGATCTGGTATTGAGGGGTCGCCTTGTATTTTGCAAATTCCGCCTCCCATTGTGCCGTGTTCAACGGCGGTACTGCGCCGGTGACGACATTCCATTCGGTGATCGAAAGACCGGAGCCCGTGAGCCGGGTAATCCCGCCGAGGATCACCTGTATCAGGAGCATGATAACACCAATATAAACCCAGATGGCGACGGGGCGGGACGATGGACGGGAGGAGGATTGCATAATGCGCGCAAAGTTATATACTTTTACAGCTATGGAGAACCCGCTGAGAAGCCATTACCAGGAAGAGCTGAGAGAAGCCGGTTGCGACGAGGCAGGCCGGGGCTGTTACGCCGGGCCGGTCTTTGCAGCAGCGGTGGTCCTTCCTGCCGGATTCTTCCATCCCCTGCTAAACGACTCCAAGCAGGTCAGCGTAGAGAACCGCAACGAGCTGCGGACCTACATCGAAGCCAATGCCCTCGCGTGGAGCGTCGCCCGCGTGGACCAGGACGAGATAGACCGCATCAATATTTTAAAAGCATCCTTCAAGGCCATGCACCTGGCGCTCGATCAGCTAAAGCTCCGCCCCCAATTGCTGCTGATCGACGGAAACCGATTCACTAAATACAAACGGGTGCCCCATCGCTGTATCGTAAAAGGAGATAGTCTCTTTGCCTCCATCGCCGCCGCCAGCATCCTGGCCAAGACCTGGAGGGACCAATATATGCAGGGGCTTCACCAGGAATTCCCATATTATCGCTGGGACAGCAATAAAGGCTATGGAACGAAGGATCACCGGGATGCGATCGAAAAATTCGGGATTTGTAAATATCACCGGAAGAGCTTCAATATTCTTCCCAACGCCCCGGAACAAGAGGTGTTAGACCTCTAATTCCCACTGACCCAAACCTTTACGAATGACAACCGGTTCGTCCCCGGTACAGTCGACCACTGTGGAAGGAAGAATGCCTCCGATACCGCCGTCTATGACGATATCGACCAGGTTTTCAAATTTATCGTGGATCATCTCCGGGTCCGTGTATTCTTCGACCAAAGGAGCCTCGTTTGAGGTCGATGGGCCAAAATCGCCCGGGAGGGAGGAGCTGAGGATAGGATGACCCAATTCGTGTATGAGGGAACGGGCGATGATGTTGTCGGGAATACGAAGACCGATGGTATCCTTCCGGCTCTTCAGGATCTTGGGAACCTGCTTACTGGCGGGCAAAATAAAGGTATAAGGCCCTGGTAAATAATTTTTTAGCATCCGGTAGAGCGGCGTGGAAATGCTCTTGGTATAGTTGCTGAGGTCGCTGAGGTCGTAGCAGATAAAGGATAATTGCGCCTTGGCGGGGTCCACCTGTTTGATCCGGCAGATGCGCTCCACGGCCTTGTGCTGGAAAATATCGCAGCCCAGCCCGTAAATGGTATCGGTCGGATAGATGATAACACCGCCGTCAAGCAGACATTCCACAATTGTCTTGATATTTCGGGGCTGAGGGTTGACCGGATGGAGGTGGAGTAACATAGGTGAAATTATTAAAATTTTGCTGCAAAAGCGTTGCCAGTGACGGCTAACATTTTCTTAACATGGATTTAGTCTTAAATTTGCCCAAATCTTTTTTGAACCATGCAATTACAAGCGGTAGACCGGGTGGACAATATTAGTGCTGAAGACTTTCGCGATCAGTACTATGTGCCCATGAAACCCTTGGTGATCAGCGGACTTTCGAAAAACTGGCCCGCCTACGAAAAGTGGAGCTGGGATTATTTCAAGTCGATAGTAGGAGAGGTAGAAGTCGGCGTTTACAACAACGTAAAAAGCGATGCCTATACCCCTATCAATACAGCCGACGACTACATGAAGTTCGGGGACTATATCGACATGGTCCGGAAGGGTCCTGCGGCATGGCGAATCTTCCTTTTCAACATCTTCGACCACGCCCCCCAAATAGTCAAGGATTTCGAGTGGCCGGAGCACCTGATGAAGGGTTTTGTCAAGCGCTACCCGATGCTCTTTGTCGGCGGCAAGGGTTCGGTGACACACATGCACTTCGACATCGATCTTTCGCATATCATTCATACGCAATTCGTTGGCCGCAAAAGAGTGCTGCTGTTCCCCTTCGAAGAACAGCACAAGCTGTACCGCAAACCCTGGGAAGTCCTCAGCTTTGTCAACTTCGAGAAGTATTTCGACGAAAGCCAGAATAAGCTGGAGCTGGAGAAATACCCGGCCCTGAAGCTTGCCAAAGGTTACGAGGTTATCCTGGAGCACGGCGACACCCTTTTTATGCCCGCCGGCTACTGGCACCATATGGAATACCTGGACAGCGGCTTCGCCATGAGTCTCAGAGCGCTGCAGTCTTCCTTCACCGGCAAGCTCAAGGGTATCTGGTACCTGATGGGTATGCGCAATATCGACACCCTGATGAAGAAAACGGCACCCGAATGGTGGTTCAACAGAAAAAAAGAAAAGACCTTCAAAGCCGCGGACAAAGAGCTTGAAACCCTTGTGTAGTAAGGATTGTAGCGCTGTCTGCCCGCGGGCGACGAAGATATTCGGAGAATGAGCGATAAAAATTGGAAAAAAAATATTGCTTTTTTACAAAACTGTCTTTATTTTTACCCCGCTTATACACTCTGAATAAACATTCGTTTTGATTACGGAACGCCACCAAAAGCTAATCCGAATCCAATACCTCAATTCCGACCGTCCAATTTCCATCCGAAGATTCCAATTCCATAGATATCCGGGTTCAGTTCAGCATATGAGGTCTGACTCTTCATATTGTTTAATTACCTATCCCCTGTCCAGACTAATCCCGTTGTTACCCTTTTTGAAGAAATCTTGATCCCTGCAGTCCCGGCTGTATATCATTATCACAATCCCTTGATTAGACCGTTAATTTTATTGATTTGGTAATCCTGTATATAACAGGCCCTATCCAGTGAATAGTGACCATTACTAACAGAAAGGTATAGTGGAATAGCATGTCCTGTTAAGGGACATTTAAGTAACTATCGAACAGCGCGCAATGAAAAATATTCGAACTTTTTCTTTTTGTGGTTTCAGAGGTAAGCACAGGCCGGCGATGTCTATCGCTGGCTCTTTTATTGCTTGATGTTCCGCCCATGCACCGAAGCGGATAAGCCGAAAAAAACTTCACTGTGAAAAAACCAAAAAAAAGAGGCAGCTCTCTCCTGTCGAGCTGGCCTCTTTTTTCGTTTCTATATGTGTAGGAAAAATGTCTGCAGCGCCTCTTACATGATCGTCCAGGTCTCGTTCCCCCTCAGCAATTTGTCCAAATCGCCTTTCCCCCGGCTCCTGATCACTTCCTCGATCTGAAGATTCAGCATCTCTTCATAACATGGCCGGTCGGTCTCATAAAAGACGCCGAAGGGACGCGGCAGGTGACCTTCGATTGTAGGATCATCGAACATCCGGACCAGGATCTGCGCCTTATAGAAGTCCTTTTCGTCGTGGATCCAGCAATCGTTTTCGTTAAACTCCGAACCCAGCCCGACCACCGTGGGGCGGAAGCCATCCAGGCGGATGCCCTTCTCCCGCTGTGCGCCGAAGACAAGGGGTTTACCCTGCTCGAGGAAGAGGGTCTCGACGGGCTTGGAGCCCTTTTCGGTAAAGATTTCGAAAGCGCCGTCGTTGAAGATATTACAGTTCTGATAGATCTCCAGGAAGGACGCCCCTTTGTGCGCCTGGCTGCGAAGCAGCATCTGCTGCAGGTGCTTGGGGTCGCGGTCCATACTTCTTGCGATAAAGCTCGCGTCGGCTCCCATTGCCAGCGCCAGCGGATTGAACGGATGGTCCAGGCTGCCAAAGGGCGTAGACTTGGTTACCTTCCGTTCCTCGGAGGTTGGAGAATATTGTCCCTTGGTCAAACCATAGATCTGGTTGTTGAACAGGAGAATATTCATGTCGAAATTCCGGCGCAGCAGGTGAATCGTATGATTTCCCCCGATGCTCAGGCTGTCCCCATCGCCCGTGACGATCCAGACGCTCAGCTCGGGACGGGTGGCTTTCAGACCCGAAGCGATGGCGGTGGCCCGGCCATGGATCGAGTGCATGCCGTAGGTATTCATATAATAGGGAAAGCGGCTGCTGCAGCCGATACCGGATATAATGACGATGTTTTCCCGGGGGATCCCCAGGGTCGGCATGACCTTCTGTACTTGCGCAAGGATCGAATAGTCCCCGCATCCCGGGCACCAACGCACTTCCTGGTCGGTAGCAAAGTCTTTTGCATTTAAGGTCTGTGCCGGACTTATTGTTGTTTCGCTCATGACCGCAAAATTACTTATTTACACCGTATCGTGGTTTCGCATTGTGGAAATCCTACCTCAGGAAATCCTTTACTTCCCTTTAACAGGGCATGGCACGCTATTAGATTTATTTCAGGCGTACCCCTTTCCTCACATAAAATTTAAAAACTATGAACAAGCTATTAATAATCATGGGAATAGCCGCTTCTTTGGCTATGACTGGCTGTGCGGTCGACGGTTACGTCGAAACCCAGCCTGCGGATGTTTATTACACTCGTCCCGTTGCACCGGGTCCCGGCTATGTCTGGATCGACGGTGATTGGGTTTATAGCGGCGGTCGATATACCTATCGCAATGGCTACTGGGGCCGGCCCAGGGGCGGACGCGTTTGGGTAGGAGGCACATGGAACCGCACTCCCCGTGGCTATCACTGGAATCGCGGTCACTGGAGATAAAATAAACTATTCTACACTCCACATATACCAGGCCTGCAAGCGAAAGCTGCAGGCTTTTTTTTAGATTACTTCCTTGCCGAATGGCATCAGAGAAAGCTCCATCAGCTTCAGGTGCTGACGGGCGAAGGGAATGCCGATGATGGTAATAAAGAGAAGCGCGGCGAAAAACAGATGTACTACCGCCGTATACAGTCCCCCGCACAAGAGCCAGATGATATTGAAAAGGAGGGAGAAACACCCTCCGCTGCTATTGGAAGGGACTACTTTCCGGCCAAAGGGCCATAGCACCAGGGCGGCAATTTTGAAACACTGAAGACCAAAAGGGATACCGACGATCGTCAGACACAATAAAAATCCCCCGACGATATACCCCAGCGCGGCAGCTAAACCTCCGCAGATCAACCATATAAGGTTTCCTATAAAATTCATAGGGTGAAAATAGCAATTCCCAAAATAAATCCACCCGCCACTTATAAAGTAATGTCCTACTGCGTTACATTTACACGACTAAAAGGAAACCCCCTTAACAAAATCCTGTATCAATGGCTACTGATTTGACTACCACGATTTCCCTGCATCGTTTTGTAGACGAGCTGATGGCGGGCCTTCTTCCTCGCGCCGTAAGTCGTAAATCTATAATAATCAATCAAATAGATAGAGATATCGAAGTCAGCTCCGACGAGAACCTGCTGGCCTTCGTGTTGTGGAACCTGCTCGACCGGACAGTCGACTGTACCCAGAGCGAATGTATCCATATCGAATCGGTCCGGATGGATGAAGGGACGATGATACGGGTCCGGAATGCCGGCGTCTACTTTTACCGCAGCTGCGCGGATTGTTTCCGCCAGGTGCAGGACGCAGCAGAGAAGATCGGCGGAACCCTCAGCATCGATTATAGCAGGGACACGAATACGACGATTGCCCTTACTCTCCAGAACAGGGCGGCATAGATCACCCGCGCGCACCTTTGGACCCCATGCGCGGAGCGATGTCCACGAAAAACATCCACGAAAAACAAAAGGGACCCTTTTGAGGTCCCTCTATATCAAACTAGCTTATTGTTATTAATAACGGCTGTTGCTATAGTTGTTGTTCCGGCGTTGAAAACCGCCGCCACCGCCACGGTTGCCGCCGCCGCCATTGCCGCGGTCTTCGCGAGGCTTTGCAACGGATACACCGATCGTTCTGCCGTCTACGGAAGCGCCATCCAGTTCTTCGATAGCCTTCTTAGCTGCTTCGTCGTCGGGCATTTCTACGAATGCAAATCCGCGGGACTTGCCGGTAAATTTGTCCATGATAACCTTAGCAGAAGAAACTTCACCGTATTCTGCAAAATAATCCTGTAAGTCTTCGTCCGTGACGTTAAAACTTAAATTCGAAATGTAAATGTTCATACTTAAATAACTGATTAAAAATAAAATAAAGACAATCTGAGTAAAAAAGCAGGGAGTAAAACGACTAACAATTACCGGAGATTAAAATAGCGGAAACGATCATTCTATTACTAAATGCTGTAATCAGCTCAAATTTACTCAGCAAAGATAGTCTATTTCTGCGAAATAACAATAGCTCATGAGAGCAAAGCTCCCAATTAGTAATTTCTTAACCGACTTCTACATGCTATCATGGAGCTAGCGAGATACGGCGCCCGGGGCATCTTCATACTTCTGCATATTACGATAGGCTAGATATGCGCTGACCAGGATCATAAGCGAACCCGCGATAAACGGGGCTCCCGGAAGATATACGGGCGCCTTGCTCCTGGTGAAATACGCAAAGAGGTTTGTCATCAGGGGCGGCCCGACGATCGAAGTTACGCTCATCAAGCTCGTGAGCGCGCCTTGCAGCTCTCCCTGCTCATTAGGCGGGACGTGCGAAGAAATAATGCCCTGCAAGGCTGGACCGGCAATCCCGCCAAGACAATAAACGACGGTAAAGGCGAACATCATCCAACCATGCGTAGCCAGTCCGAAGAGAAGCATGCCGATGCTATAGAGAAACAGTCCCGTATAGAGACTCTTCGACTGTCCCAGCTTGGGGATGATGATGCGGATCAGCCCGGCCTGAACGATAGCGATCATCAGGCCTACAAAGGCCAGTGAATATCCCACCCACTGCTCGTTCCAGCCGAACTTCTTCATATTATAATAGGCCCAGGTACTTTGTACGGCGTGCACCGCGATATAGATAAGAACCAGCGAGACGATTAAACCCGCAACGGCCGGATATTTCCGCAGGTGCATCAACGACCCGAAGGGGTTGGCCCTCTTCCAGTCGAAACGCCGTCTCATCGTTGCGGGAAGGGATTCGGGAAGGACGAAGAAGCCATAGAGCCAGTTGAGCAGGATGAGCACCGCCGCAGCGATGAAGGGAACGCGCGGCCCGAAGACGCCAAGCTGTCCGCCAAGAGCGGGCCCGATGATAAAACCGAGACCGAATGCGGCGCCCAGCAGACCAAAGTTCTGCGCCCGTTTCTCTGGCGTGCTGATATCGGCGATATAAGCCGATGCAGTGGTAAAGCTGGCGCCCGTAATACCCGCCACGATCCGGCCCACGAAGAGCCAGGTAATCGACGGGGCGAAAGCGAGGAATAAGTAGTCTATGCCAAAGCCAAACAGAGAAAAGAGCAGGACGGGCCGGCGTCCATAACGATCGCTGAGACCGCCCATGACGGGGGCGAAGATAAATTGCATCGATGCATAGGCCAGGAGCAGCCATCCGCCATAGCTGGCGGCCTGGCTGAGGTCCCCGTGGATCATCTGCTCGATCAGCTTGGGTAGAACAGGGATGATGATCCCGAACCCGATGAAGTCGATCAGCACCGTTACGAAGATAAAGCCCATGGCCGCCTGTCTCTTTTGTGTCATAATGCTAATTTTTCTTTTTTATACGTAAGCCCATAGATCGTAAACGCAAGCAGGGTCAGGACCATACCCGTCACACAAACCGCGGCCCAGCGGCCAAAATCCCACGCGACCACACCCAGAAACGAGCCCAATGAGGTTCCGGTAAAGCTAACGGTCATATACACCGTGTTGAGGCGGTTTCTTGCCTTGGGGTCGAGGGCATAGACCCGGCTTTGGTTCGAGACGTGTGTACACTGCATGGCCAGGTCGAGCAGGACGATGCCGGCAATCATACCGGATACGTAGTCGGACCAGACATATAGGAGCAGAAAGGATAGGAACAATAACCCCAGTCCATAACCGATGGTGATACGGGGATTTCTTTTGTCCGCCGTCCCGCCCACCAGCGGAGCCGCAAGAGCCCCTGCCGCAGCAGCCAGGCCAAAGAGCCCGATGACGTCGCTATGAAAATGAAAGGGCGCGCCCGAAAGATGGAAGGTCAGCGTCGTCCAAAACATCCCGAAGGTCGCAAAGCCCAGCGCATTGATCACCGCAGCTTCTCTCAGTACAGGCTGTTCCCTGATCAGGGTCAGGAGCGTACGCATCAGGGAGGCATAAGAACCGCTGAAGTGCGGGCGGCTCTGCGGAAACGTGAATCGCATGATCAGCAGGAGCAGGAAGCTGATCCCCGCC
Organism: Bacteroidota bacterium; assembly: GCA_018267545.1. Classification (GTDB taxonomy): domain Bacteria; phylum Bacteroidota; class Bacteroidia; order Chitinophagales; family Chitinophagaceae; genus Puia. The sequence continues at coordinate 38,439 of JAFDYG010000482.1, read as the reverse complement.
GCTACCCAGAACATGCCTCGCCAGCCGAGCCACGCACCGATGAATCCGCTCAATGTCCTGGAAAGAAGGATACCCACGAGCAGGCCGCTCATGATCGAGCCGATCACCTTACCCGTGCGGGAAGGGGATGCCAGGTGCGCCGCCAGGGGCAGGATCAGCTGAGGGATGACCGACGTGGCGCCGATCAGCACACAGGCGATCTCCAGGCAGAGCAGGTTGGGTGAAACGGCCGCAAAGATCAGGGAAGCTACCGCGGCGGCAGCCATCCATCCGATCTGAGACCGGCGCTCGACCTTGTCCCCGAGGGGTACAAAGAACAATAACCCCAGGGCATAACCCGCCTGGGTCAGAAACGTAATTCGTCCGCCCTTGCTCTCGGGAATATTAAAGCTCTTGCTAATTAGGACAAGAAGGGGTTGACAATAATATATGTTGGCGACGATCAAACCCGTGCAAATGGCCATTATTATGATGTGACTCCTCTTGAGAAGGTCCGTTCCGGTTGACTCCATGGTTGTATGGCGATAAAAAATTGCACAAAAGTAGTTTTTTATCGCCATACCAATAACGTCTGTCCTTTCGGCTTTGGCCTCAAGGACAATTGGGCTCCGCCCAATTAGGGCGGCAAAGATAGAGCGTTGATGCCTCAACTGCGAATTTCGGCTGTGCATTCGCCCGATTGTCAAAATATTGTCATTTATTTCGGTGACATTCCCTATATTCGGGAACCAAAATTTACTATATGTTGCCTTACAAGAAAATTACGATTGTGGCCGGTCTCTTTGCCCTGATGATCATTGGAATGGCCGCCGTCCGTCCCGAACAAGCCCCCCCGAAGCACAAAATGAACCTGAAAGTGCTGCCCAAGAATATCTCGCATGAAGAGCTCGGAAAAGTGATGGATGAATGGAAGAATGCGCTGGGTGTGAAATGTAATTTCTGTCACGCTCCCTCTGCCGACAGCACGTCCCGTCGTCTGGATTTCGCCAGCGACGCAAAGCCCGAAAAAGACATTGCCCGTCACATGTTCACCATGACCGGGAAAATCAACAAGAAATACTTCAAATTCGACAAGGACGAGAAAGATGCAGTTCCTGCTATTTCCTGTATGACCTGCCACCGCGGAAGCCCTCATCCCGGTGAATCGAAGTAAGCTCACTAAATAATTAGCAAATGAAGAATGCCCCGGTTTCGGGGCATTCTTCATTTGCATCCATATTATTTTATTGTATTCTTTATGGTTTGCGCTTGCTGATCGCGGCTTGTCGGCCCTAAGACGATTTTGTGAATTATAAATTGCCTAAATTTAGGCCCTCTTATAACTCAATCATGGCAAACACTTCATTTAAATTCGGCATGATCGGCCTTGGCGTTATGGGTCGTAATCTGCTCCTTAATATGGCAGATCACGGCTTCGCCGTAGTAGGCTTTGACTTAGACGCACAGAAGACAGCTGCACTCGAATCCTCCGCTTCACCCGGCACGACGGTGAAGGGAGTAAATACACTGGCGGAAATGGTCCAGCTTCTGGAGAAGCCGCGCAGACTGATGATGCTGGTTCCTGCCGGCAAGCCGGTGGACAATGTTCTCAATGATCTTGCTCCTCTTTTGGAAAAAGGAGATATCGTCATCGACGGCGGTAACTCTCACTATACGGATACGCTTCGCCGTGTGACGGCTATGCAGGAGAAGGGCCTCCATTTCATGGGAGTCGGTATCTCCGGCGGTGAACAAGGCGCACGCACCGGTCCCAGCATTATGCCCGGCGGCGACCCCGAAGCCTATCCCCACGTTCAGCCGCTGCTGGAAGCCGTTGCCGCCAAGGTCAATGGCACGCCCTGTGTAGCCCACCTGGGAAAAGGCGCAGCCGGCCACTACGTAAAGATGGTACACAACGGTATCGAATACGCCATCATGCAGCTGATCAGCGAGACCTATGACCTGATGCATCGCGGGCTGGGTCTGGACAACGACGAGCTCCACAAAATCTATAAGAACTGGAACGATGGAGAGCTTCAATCCTTCCTCGTCGAGATCACCCGCGACATCTTCCTGAAGAAGGACGACAAGACGGGCAATCGTCTCGTGGATATGATCCTCGACAAGGCCGGCTCCAAGGGTACGGGCAAGTGGACCTCACAGGACGCAATGGACCTGGGTGTTCCCATCCCGGTGATCGACATGTCCGTCTGTATGCGCGAGCTGTCTGCCTATAAGGATGAGCGGACCCAGGCTGCCACGATCTACAAGACTTCGACCGTAGACATCCCCGTCCCCAAGGAGGTCTTTATCCAGCAGGTACAGGATGCCCTTTTCTTTGCGACCATCATCAGCTACGCCCAGGGGCTGGCGATGCTGCACGTTGCTTCTAAAGATCTGGACATGCAGATCCCGATGCAGGACGTCGTCAAGGTTTGGCGCGGGGGCTGCATCATCCGCTCCTCCCTGCTCGAGGTGTTTTTCAAAGCCTACGAAAAGAACCCTTCGCTCTCAAATTTGTTACTAGAGGGGGATATCGCCCAATTGCTGCAGGCAAAGAAGCAAAATATGCGCAACGTGATCATCCACGCCATCCATATGGGTTATCCCGTGGCCGGTCTGATGTCCGCGCTGAGCTATTTCGACGCGTACCGCAGCGAGAGGATGCCGACGAACCTCATCCAGGCTCAACGCGACTACTTCGGCGCCCACACGTATCAGCGCGTCGACGAAGCCGGCACTTTCCACACAGAATGGAATAAATAAATAGAAGAATTATGCAAAACCACAAACGCCCACCTGCCTCCCTCATATTCATCTTTGGCGGCAGTGGTGACTTGAACTTTAGAAAACTTTCGCCCGCCTTATATAATCTATTCATCGACGAGTGGATGCCCGAGAAATTCGGCATCGTCGGTATCGGCCGCACGCCGTATAGCGATGAGGAATATCGCAAGCGCCTCCTGGACGGCATCAAGCAGTTCAGCCGCCGGAAGGGTGAAGAGCCCAACGGCCACTGGGACGAGTTCTCCCAGCACGTCGGCTATCTGCAGATGGATGCAGAAAAGGACGCCAACTACGACAAGATCTACGACGTAATCAAGTCCAAGGAAGCGGAGATCGGGGAGCATCCCAATGTGATCTTTTATCTTTCGGTCGCTCCTCAGCTCATGCCGGACATCGCCAAGAAGCTCGGCGTCCTCAAGACCTGCTCGGAAACGGCCACCACTCGTATCGTCATCGAAAAGCCCTTCGGACACGACCTGAAGAGCGCGCACGAGCTGAATCAGCTGCTGCTGAGCATGTTCAAGGAAGAGCAGATCTACCGCATCGACCACTACCTGGGTAAAGAATCGGTACAGAATATCCTTTCCCTCCGTTTTGCCAACGCCCTGTTCGAACCCATCTGGAACAGGAACTATATCGAGTCCGTACAGATCACGGCCGCCGAGACGGTTGGTGTAGAAGGACGCGGCGGCTACTACGAAAGCTCCGGCGCCCTGCGGGACATGGTGCAGAACCATATCCTCCAGCTGATGTGCATGATCGCGATGGAAGCACCCGTTTCTTTTGAAGCCAACGAAATCCGCAACAAGAAGGTGGATGTGCTGAATGCCATCCGCCGGATCAGCAAGGAAGACGTCAACCAGCACGCCGTCCGCGGACAATATGCAGAAGGCTGGATGAAGGGTCAGAAGGTTCCGGGATACAAGCAGGAGAAGAGCGTCGATCCCGCTTCTCCGACCGAGACTTTTGCCGCGGTCAAATTCTTTATCGACAACTGGCGCTGGCAGGACGTACCCTTCTATGTACGTACGGGCAAGCGTATGAACCAGAAGACGACCAATATCACCATCCAGTTCAAGACGGCCCCCAGCTACGCCTTCCCTCCGGAAGCCGCAGATACCTGGCGCGCCAACCGGCTGACCATCAGCATACAGCCCGAGATGGAAGTCCGGCTGCGTTTCCAAGCCAAGCGCCCCGGCCAGTCCATGAACCTGGACCCGGTAGACATGGTTTTCAACTCCGATAGCAAACACGAGCCGGAAGCCTACGAGACCCTGCTCCTGGATGTTATGGAAGGCAATCCCACGCTCTTTATGCGCGCCGACCAGGTGGAGGCCGCCTGGAAGATCGTCATGCCCATCCTCGAAACCTGGGAAAGCCGCCCTCCGGTGGACTTCCCCAACTATACGCCCGACGCATGGGGCCCCGAGGACGCAGAAGCCCTGATCGCCAGGGACGGACACAATTGGATCACGATGCCTCCAACGCAATAATCTTCAAGAGCGGGCTCCGGCCCGCTCTTCTTCAATACTATCATCATGGAACTACACGTATACAAGGACGCGGAACAGCTGAGCCAGGCCGCAGCCAAATGGATCGCCGACCTGATCGCTGAAACGCTAAAGACAAAAGATAGATTCACCATCGCCCTTTCCGGCGGCAGCACTCCCAAGCTGCTCCACAAGCTGCTCGCCGCGTCTCCCTACAAAGACCAGATCGATTGGTCGAAGATGCACATTTTCTGGGGCGACGAACGCGCCGTTCCTTTCGAGGACGATCGGAACAACGCCAAGATGGCCTTCGATACGCTCCTGAAGTTTGTTCCGATCCCCCGTTACCATATCCACGTGATGCGTACGGACATCGAGCCCGCTGCCGCCGCGCTGGAATACGAACAGATCCTCCATCATTATTTCGATACCGCTCCGGACGCGTTTAGCTTCGACCTGGTGCTGCTGGGCATGGGAGACGACGGACATACCCTGTCCCTCTTCCCCGGTCTGCCCATCGTGCACGAAGAAAAAGCCTGGGTAAGCAGCTTCTTCCTTCAAGCGCAGGACATGTATCGCATTACGCTGACAAAAACCATTGCCAATAAGGCCGCACACGTGGCGTTTTTGACTACCGGTGCAGGCAAGGCCCACGCCCTCAAAGAGGTGCTGAAAGGGGAATACAACCCCGATCTTTATCCCTCACAGGTGATAAAGCCGCTGGGAGAATTGCATTGGTTTGTCGATGAAGCAGCAGCCTCAGGCCTTCACTGAGTCGAATACCGCTACCTTGCTCCAAAGGGAAGAACACTCCTTGACAAATGCAAGGTGCATGGGATGGTTTTGATATTTTGCTTCGTCTTCTGCATTTTCGAACACATTCAGCCAGGACACGGAATAAGACCGGTCAATGACGTCGCGATTCGTATCAGCGGGTATACCGATATGATATTCTTTTAGAAAATCGAGCTTGGTCAGTTTTTGCAGGCCGGCAACGAGCGCGTCCCGGTCTTCCTTACTATCAGGATTCTTCAACCAGAAAAATACGTGGTGGACAAAGTCTTTGGAAATCGCCATAGATGTATGTTTAAAAGATGCTTTTGATCATTTCGTCGGTAAGCTTCCGGTCTCCCTTCGTCCAGAACTCATTGGGCGGGGGAAACTCATTGATATTATAGCCGCCTTGGTTCTCGAAGTCGAAGAGCGCATGGCAGAAACCATCGATGATCAGCGCGCATTTCAACCAGTCCCTGGACCAGATGATCAACAAGGGCTTAGGGTTTGCCGGCTCCGTCGCGGGTGCGTATTCTTCCCCGTCCAAAGGCTCCTCGCTCTCATGGATATGCAGCGCATCCAGTATACTGATCCCGCCGCCTTCTTCGTCTTTCTGCACCGCGTAGAAATAAGCCGCTTCCCCGTCGTCTTCAAAGACCACTCCATAGCGATTCTCCGGGGCGAGACTTTCGACGAACAGATCCTCGCCTGGTGTCCATTGCTGTTCCTGCATCAAATATCCGTTCATGGTTTCATTTGTTTTAGCCAGTCTACGATACCCAGGTAGATCTTCTGCGCCACGGCCTTGTGGAATTTAGGACTGAGGATCTTCTTCTCGTCTTCGAGGTTGCTGAGAAAGGCGACCTCGACCAACGCATTGGGATAATCGGTAGGACCGCTGAGTGAAAAGTTGAAATTCCCTACGTTTCCATACTCTTTCAAACCCAGGCTCAGCATACGCTCCAAAATGGACTGGCTGAGAGGCCGAAAGCCGATGTACCGGTAGTAGGTGCTGGTTCCCTGGACGGTATCGTTGCCTGACGAGTTCAGGTGGACGCTGATCAGCAGGTGCGGATCGAAGCTCTTCAGCATCGCTATCCGTTCGGGCATGCTCAGCGACGTATCGATCGTGCGGGTCATAAAGACGCTCTTAACACCGGCCGTCTTCAACGCCTTGCGGACCTGTTCGGCGATCAGCAGCGTATAATTTTTCTCCAGGACCTTACTGGTGATGCCAGATGCACCGGAGTTATCGCCGCCGTGTCCGGCGTCGATGGCGATGCGCAATTTTCGGATATCCAATACCGCTGGCTGGCGGCGGATACGGACGATCAGGTGCCGGCCCGTACTGTCGTAGGAAAGGCTGTATCCCCAGTGTTGCGGATGCTTCAGTTGAATGTATACCCGAAGAACGTCATCCTCTATCTGCTCGTACCAGGTATTGCGGATCTCTTTGGCGCTGTGCAGCTGGGTGATCCAGTTCGTGTTGGTCGTCACTCCAAAAAGATCGATCGCCACCCTCGAAGGCTCGATCATCTGTATCCCCCGATAGGGCAGCCGCTCGTCCAGACCGATGGATACATAGTCGGAGGCCGTGTCGCCGTAGACCCTCATGCTTCCGCTAAGGTGGGCGTTGTGGGCCGGGAGGCGGTTATCCACCTTGTACTGGCGGAGCAGGCTGGTTTTGGCGATATAGGCATAGTGCTGGTTGGAGAGGCGTACTTTATAATCCGTATTAAAGCTGTCCACGATCCTAACCAGGACATTTGTGTCCAGAAAGGTCATTTTTGCCCCTCCCAGGCGGTCATCTCCAATGCCGTATTCCATGTAAGGAAGTATTCCTGTCGTACGTGCCAGCCAGTTACTATCCTGGGAAAAGCCGGCCAAATGTACCGTCAAAAGACTCAGACTCAACAAAATTGGCAAAAAACCCTTAGGCATCGGTAAAATATTTTGCTTAAAGTTAACGACGTCATACGTAAGCCCCCTCTTGTCACGTTATTTATTTTCCTATATATTTGGCAAAGAACCTTTAAAATTATTACTAGCAATGAAAAAACTCACCCTAACCGTTGTGGCAGCACTATTTGCCCTGGTTGCCTTCTGTCAAAATGATGTTATGCTCAAGCACAGTGGCGAAAAAGTTGAATGCAAAATTATCAAAGTAGGCGAAACGACCATCTCCTACAAATACCCCGGTGAAGACGCCGAGCAGACCATCGGGAAGTATGCCATAAATACCATCACCTATGGTACCAGTGGTCGTAAAGAGTCTATCTCCGAGAAGATCACCATCGCCGGCGAAGATGACTGGGAAAAAGTTCAGATCCTGACTGACAAATCCCAGGTAATCGGCCTGAAGAAAGGCGAAGAAGTTCGCGGCAAGACCTCCGGCTTTATCAGCTACAACACGGCCGGCTCTGCCGACAAGAAAGCTTCCCGCAGAATCCGCGAAGCCGCTGCCAAGATGGGCGCTCCCTTTATCCTGATGACTTCGGATAAGAGCGACGGCTTTGGCGTTAAGCAGTCCATCAAAAATGGCACCGCTTATTCTTACTAAGAGTTCCGTTCTCCACCTTTAAATAACAAAGCCATCGTGAAATCCACGATGGCTTTTGTTTTCCTCATGTGTAACCCGCGATTCAGATCTTGCTTCGCATTACTGCGGATATTTATTGTCAATAATCAACTTCTCAGAAATCCTTCTGCGGGCCTCCTTGCTATTGAAGGGCTCCGCCTTGGTGAAGCGCTTGAGACCCAGGAGCATCATCCGCTGTTCGTCTCCATCGGCAAAAGCGTTGATAGCGTCCTTACCGGACTTGTTCACACTATCGGCAGCATCGTATAGGAAAGTCCGCATCATATCCAGCTCGAAGGCTGCGGCGGATTCGCCTCGCTGGTCTACCAGCTTCCAGGCTCGTAATAGGGCGCTTTCGGCGACATAGGTCACGATCGCCATGTCCGCAATATGCATCAAAATTTCCTGTTCTTGCTCTAATTTCATCATCAATTTCTGCGCCGCGGCTCCTGCGGTTAGTAAAATGGCTTTTTTAAAGTTTTGGATTGCCTTTTTCTCCCTGGCGAACGGGGTTTCCTCCCCGCTGCCAAAGTCCGGGATGCTCATCAGCTCCTTGGAGACCGCCATGGCAGGCCCCATGATATCCAGGCGGCCCTTCATGGCGCGCTTCAGGACCATATCGACGGTCAGCAGCCGGTTGATCTCGTTGGTACCCTCGTAGATCCGGTTGATCCGGCTATCCCGATAAGCCTTGGAGATGATATATTCGTCGCTAAAGCCGTTCCCGCCGTGTATTTGCACGCCTTCGTCCACTACAAAGTCCAGCATCTCGCTGCCATACACCTTCAGGATGGCGCATTCGATCGCGTATTCTTCCGCCGCACCCAGCACTGACTCGTTAAAGGGCTTGCCGGCAGCAGCCAGGCTTACCTCCTTGTCGTCGATCCACTTCGTAGCCCGGTAGAGGGCCGACTCCGCCGTCCAGATCCGGATGGCCATCTCGGCCAGCTTGTGCTTGATTGCACCGAAATTGGCGATCGGGGTCTTGAACTGTTCCCGCGTCCTGGCGTATTCGATACTGGTCGTAGCCGCTCTTTTGGCGCCGCCAAGGGCTGCCGCACAGAGCTTGAGCCGGCCGATATTCAAAATGTTGAATGCGATGACGTGTCCTTTCCCGATCTCTCCCAACAGATTTTCTACAGGAACCTTACAATCCTGGAAGTACAGCTGCACCGTAGAAGAACCCTTGATACCCATTTTATGTTCTTCCGGACCCTGTGTAAATCCTTCAAAACCCCTCTCGACGATAAACGCGGAGAATTTGTCCCCATCAATCTTCGCAAAAACGGTGTAGATATCCGCAAAGCCGCCGTTGGTAATCCAGCACTTTTGTCCGTTCAGGAGATAGTATTTCCCGTCCGCGGAGAGCTTGGCCGTTGTCTTGGCGCCCAGGGCGTCGCTGCCACTATTGGGTTCGGTCAAACCATATGATCCTTTCCATTCTCCCGTCGCGAGCTTGGGGATGTATTTTTGTTTCTGTTCGGGCGTACCGAAATAAAGAATCGGCAAAGTCCCGATACCGGTATGCGCCGAGACGCCTACCGAAAAGGAAAAGCCGCCGCCCAGACCTTCGTTTACCAGTGTGGCCGTAACGAAGTCCTTACCCAGACCGCCGTATTCCTCCGGAATCGCGGCACCCAGCAGACCCTGGTCTCCTGCCTTTTGGATGAGGGACGGCATCAGCCCCGGCTCCAGCTTGTCGATTCTATCCAGCACCGGCAGCACCTCCGCGTCCAGGAAGCTGTTACACATTTCCTTCACCATCCGCTGCTCTTCGTTGTAGTCTTCGGGTATAAAGGTTTCAAAAGGGGAGCTTTCCTTTATCAACCATTCGGCCCCCTTGAGGGTCTGTGTTTTTTCGGTAGATGCGCCCATAGAAAAAAAGTTTTAGTGTGTGGTGTTATTTGTGTTTATGGCTCTATCGTAGATTGTCGTATACCAATTGCAAGACCTCCTTACAGATATCGATCCGGTCTGCCGGTACGCCCTCCAACGCCTCATTCAACGTGGCTTCGGCCAGCTGCATGGTCTCCTCCTGCAGACGCTGCGCCTGCCGGGTCAGAAAGATCAGGTTGATCCGGCGGTCGTCGTCCGAAGGGACCCGTTTTACCAGCTGCAGCCTCTCCAGGTTGTCCACCAACCGTGTAATGCTCGGCTTGTCGCGGAAAGTCGCCGTACACAGCTCCTGCTGACTCTTCCCGTCTTCCTTCCACAAGTGATAGAGCACACTCCATTGCTCGATAGTGATCTTCAGTCCTGCCGAATTGAACTTCTTCTGCAGGTTGCGCGCAATCGCCGTCGACGCCTTGCCGGTGATAAAACTATAGAGCTCTCCTTTTTTAAATTGGTTGTTTGGCATACAGTTAGTTAAACAACTAAACTAATTTAGGACTATTTTCCGGGAATTGCAAGATTATTTTATCGGGAATTCGGGTCAACTAATAGTCTTATTTATTGATAGATATATAAAAGTATTATATCTTCGACCTCCCATTGCTAGCCACGCTTACACTATCCCCTCTGCATCCACTTTTTAGTCCTTCCTCTTTGATCTTCACTATTTAACCCCTTTTATGCAAAAACATCTACTATTTGCAGCCTGTCTGCTATTGTCCCTATTTCCCGCCGCCTCTCAGGCGCAAAAAAAGAGGATCGCCTTTCTCGGCTCTTCGACAACCGCCAGCTTTGGAGCAACCACCGCCGACAGCGGTTACACCCATATCGTCATACGTTATTATGATAACCTGCAGGAAGTCGACTCTGCTATTGTCTTTGGGTTACCGGGCGAAACCACGTATAGCGCCATGCCGACCGGGTATATTCCACCTACAGGGTTGGATCAGCCGAACCTTTCCAATAATGTAACCAAGGCCCTCGAGCTAAACGCAGACATCGTCGTGGTCAATTATCCCACCAACGATATCATGCGGGACTATGGCGTGACGAGCTTCCTCGCCAATCTGCGGGCCATTTACAAGTCCGTCATCGATGCCCATAAAATCTGCTATGTCACGACCAGCCAGCCGCGGAATGTCGACTATGCACACCAGCTGCTGCTACAGGAAGCAAGGGATTCGATCCTGCTGGAGTTTGGCGCCAACAGCATCAATTTCTGGACCCCGCTCGTCGACCCCAGCTCTTTAAACATCAATCCGATTTATAATGCCGATGGTACACACCCCAACAACGCCGGTCATCAGCAGCTCGCCCAGGCCGTGATCAGCGCCAACATCCTGCCTTCCGGCATCGTGCTGCCCTTGTCGCTTACCGGCTTTAGCGCCGTCCTGCAACGTTCTGCCGTTCTGCTCAGCTGGACGACGACCGGCGAAGACGCGGGCACCGTCTTCGAATTACAACGCAGCGCTGACGGTGTTTCCTTTCAGACTATCGATCAGGAAAAGGGAGGTTCCGGGGCTCTTCATTCCTGGTCCGATGCCACGCCTCTAAAAGGACGAAATTTCTACCGGCTCAAGATGACCGATAAGGAATCCGTTACCTATTCCAGGATCGTCGTCGTCAACCGGCCCAACGGCCTGGCGATCGACCGTCTCTACGTTCCCTCGCACGGCTCCACGCTCTTTGCGGGGATCAATGTCTCCGAGGACCAGTCCGTCGGGATCCGGATCCTGAACGGGTCGGGTTCGGTCAGCCATCAGCGTACCTATCGGCTAAAAGCCCCGCTGGATCAACTTTCCATCGACATCAGCGGGCTCGCCGCCGGGACCTATGTATTACAGGCAGCCGCAAGGGACGGCTCGACAATCGCCCGGAGTTTTATCGTTTTTTAAGTCTTTAAAGACCATATCGGGAAGAATCGTAGATTTACCCATCATGCGCAGCGACTTCTTCCTCTTTAGGGATTCCCTGATCCACTATACCTGTTATGGGACGGGAAGTCGTATCCTGCTTGGGTTTCACGGCTATGGCGAGTCGGCTCAGTCCTTTGCTCTCCTGGAAGAGGCGCTTAACTGCAGCGGCTATACGCTGATCGCGATCGACATGCCCTTCCACGGACAGACAAAATGGAAGGAGGCGCTTTTCTTCAAGCCGCGAGATCTATTGGTCCTGGTGGAGGAGCTGGTCCGCAGGCATGGAAGCCGGGATGAGCCGTGGACCTTATTGGGTTATAGCATGGGGGGAAGAGTGGCGCTCCAGCTGCTGGAGCTTGCGCCGGAAAAGATCAAAAAGCTCGTCCTGCTGGCTCCCGACGGTTTGCGAATGAATCCCTGGTATTGGCTGGCGACACAGACCAAGCGGGGCAACCGTTTATTCCGGGGTACTATGGAAAACCCTTCCTGGTTTTTCTCCTTGCTTCGCGTAGGCAATGCCCTAAAGCTGGTCAACCCGGGGATCTATAAATTTACCCTCCGCTACATCGACGATCAAAAAGCTCGTCACGACCTCTATACCCGTTGGACCACCATGCGGGGCTTTCGCCCTAACCTGGCCGAGGTCAAGGAGATAGTCCGCTCCCGCGATATCCCCGTTCGTCTCGTCTTTGGCCGCTACGACCGGATTATCCTAAGCACGCGTGGGGAGCGATTCCGGAAGGGCATCGAAAATCAATGCGCCCTCCAGATCCTCCCCACGGGTCACCAGCTTCTGCAAGCCGGCAATATCGACCTGGTGCTGGAACAAATTACTTCATGATGATCACCTGCTGGAACGTTATGTTTCCTTCCGCCGTTATCAGCTTGAGCAGGTAAAGACCGCTGCTGAAGCTCGGGTTAAGCGTAACCAATCCGCCGGATATCGTCGCCGACTGCTGCGAAAGCAGCTTCCCGCCAGTATTGTACCATTCAACGCGAACCGTATTCTGGCTGCTCCTGATGCCGCTGACAAAGACTTGTCCGCGCGTCGGATTGGGATAGACCGACACCGCGCCAGCCTTGTCGAAGGTCACCGTCTCGACCTGTGAATACTTATCATGTCCGTCGAGGTCGGTCTGTTTCAAACGATAATAGTTGATTCCATTGTACGGATTGGCGTCGTTGGTCTGGTAGTTCAGCTGCTTATCGCTGTTCCCATTCGGTGCTGCGCTAGCTATCTTCTCCAGGGACTCAAAGCTCAGGCCATCCCGGCTTCTTTCCACCGTAAAGTGGCTGTTGTTCGATTCCGAGGTGGTAGCCCAGCTCAGATTAGTCTTGTCCTTATCCGCACGGGCACGGAAGTAAAGAAGACCCACAGGAAGCACGTTGAGACCGCCGTTCTTATTCCCCAGGGCGAAGGTGGAGAAAGAGTTGAAGACCGAAGGCGCCGAGGTAGACGTGATCGAACCGGTAAGGAATGAGCCGGAGCTATAAGGAGGGGCGCCAACACCACCGATATCAATCCAGCTGGTCTGAGCATTATAGGTATTCTTTACGACCGTCAGGTTACCGCCATCACTTACCCAGTCATTATATCCGAAGTAGAGCGTGACGGTCTGGCTGCCGCTAAGTCCGGCCGTAGGCTGAACTACATTGGAAGCATCGGTACGCGTGATGGTGTAGTAGTGCACCTTCGATACCTTGTCCACCGTGGGCGGAAGACTATAGCCCAGGTCGGCGGCACTCCAGTTGTAAACCTGTGCGGTATAAGTATAAAGGGTACCATTGCTATGATTGACCGTGAGCACGATCGGACGCGAATCAGGAGCGTTTCCGACCGGGAAGTTCAGGGTCGTCGTACCAGAGCTGGATTTCTGATAACGCATGGGGCCATTCACATAGGTGGTCGACAAAGCGTCACCCACCGTCGTCGTGGAACCGTTGAGCATCGTCAGAATACGCGTTGCCGTCGTATTCAGCAAGCCCGAGGTCATGGTAAGAGTCCTGGAGACATTGATCGACGTCGTATTCAGCGTGACGTCACCGCCCGTATTGGCAACCACGAGCCGCGTAAAGACCGGCGTAGGCGTGCTGCCCGTAGCATTGAGGAACTGCGCCGAGGAGCCGGTCAAAGTCGCCGTCCCGGTTCCGGAACCAAAGGTAATGGCGGAACCCGAAGGAGAAGTCACCGAGATGCTGCCCGCATAGTTGCTATTGTTGTTATAGTTCGGGTAGATCGTCCCCGTATTGTTCTGAACAAACGAGACGTCGTTATTATAGGCATCCGATGCGCTGGCAGTCATCATCAGATAACCCGTTCCATTATTGGTAAAAGTTGACGAAGCGTTGAAGACGTTGTTGCCGGAGCTCTGGTCGTTGGTTGTACCCGTCTTGGTACAGTTGACCGTTCCGTTAAACGTGCTGCTGGTAAAGAACAAGCCCGGGCTGGACGAGGTCAACGGACCATTGAAGACCGCATTGTTTCCGTACTGGATATAGCTCGTTCCCGTCGTAGTGATGTTCTGCGCCGCACCGCCCGATTGGGTGAAGTTCCGGAAGATCAATCCACCGGTCGTAAAGCCGGCCGAGCCAACGCTGATAGATTTACCGCTTGCCAATACCGCCGTGCCCGTCCCGTTCCCAAACGATACCCCTGCACCGTTTACGTTGACTACGCTGATATTCCCGTTGAACTGCGTATTCAGACCGTATTGATTCGGTAAGATCCACAAGCCCGTAGCACCCGGCTGGTTATTGAAGACGACGTCTCCATTAAAAACGTTCCCTGTGCTGTTATATGCCAGATACATGTGTTGGCCTGCGCTCAGGTTGTTGAACGTCGCCGTGGACTGCCAGGTATCCGGACTACCGTTCCCCATCAGGAAATAGCCGCTGCCGGTATTGGTTATGGTAAAGGGGCCGTTGAACGTATTGTTTCCGGGAGAGCCGTCATTGGTGGGGCCGGTCTTGGCCGCAGTAACGGACCCATCGAAATTGCTGCTGTTGAAATACAGGGTAGGGCTGGAAGAGGTTATGCTTCCGCCAAATGCAGACGTAGGTCCGAAGTAAAGACTGCCCGTACCCGTCAACGTAAGATTTTGCGGGGTCGCTCCCAGCTGAGTAAACTGGCGCAGGAGCAGGGTTCCCGAGGAGAAGCCGCCGGCTCCGATGCTGATCGTCTTGCCGGAAGCCAGGCTGGCGGTAGCCGTGCTGTTCCCATTACAGAATTGCACACCCTGGCCTGCCGTAGAGGTCACTATAATATTGTCGCTAAAAACCGAACCTGCAGAATACTGGCTCACATAGATGCCGGTATTGCCGGTAGGCGTGTTATTGAAAGTGGTGACACCGCCAAAGACATTGTTCGAGCTGTTATAAGCGATGTGCATATTGGCGCTGCCCGTATTGTTAAACGTGGCGTCGCTCATAAACTGGTCACGGTTGCCGCTGCCGAAAAGGAGATAGCCCGAGCCGGCATTGGTAATCGTCGTCGAACCGTTGAAGATATTATTGCCGGAGCTTCCGTCGCTGCTCGCGCCAGTCTTGGTGCTATTGACCGTCCCATTGAAAGTACAGCCGTTGAAGTACAAGGAGCCGCTCGTAGAAACCAGGTTTCCGCCGATAGTGGAGGTAGGCCCGAAGGTAAGCGAGCTGTTGCCGGTCAGGGGCAGGCTCATGGGGACATTCCCCAGCTGGGTGAAGCGCATGATCTGCAGATAGCCGGTGGTAAAGCCGGCGCTGCCGATAGAGATGGTCTTGCCGGCAGCCAGCGTTACATCCGTACCGGAGTTCCAGCCAAATGCCGTACCGACAGACGAACCGATCTGGGTCAGGATAATATTCCCGTTGAACTGGTTGCCAGGTACGTTGTTCCCGAAGATGACGCGTTCGGTTCCATTATTATTGACATATACGTCTCCGTTATAAATATCCGGGGCGCTGTTGGCAAAGCCAAAATACCCTCCACCCAGGTGGTTCACGGTCAGCGTAGAGCCGAAGGTATTACCACCGGAGGACCATTCCCCGGTGATGCCGGTCTTGGTCAGGGTAGTGACCCCTGAAAAAGTGGTCGTATTCATCAAGATCCTGGGAGAGTTGATGACCACGTCGCCGCCGAAAGTCGTGCTGGGGCCCGTCTGCGCGAGCGTAGTGGAACCGGTCAGCTGGAGGTTGACCGGCGCGTTACCCAGCTGGGTAAACTGGCGGAGATACAGGGTTCCCGAAGAAAAGCCCGCGGAACCGACCCCGATCGTTTTCCCGGCTGCAAGCGTAGCGGTAGACGCCGTATTTTGACAGAAATAGACCCCGTTGGCGCCATTGCTGCTGGTAACGGAAATATCTCCGTTGAATTGGTTCCCGGCGCTATTCCAGCCTACGCCGATATAGGACGCCGAGCCGGCGCTGTTGAATTCCACATTACCATTCCAGATATCGGGATTTCCGTTACCCAGTATGATCGTACCGGCGCCGGTATTGTTGATCGCTACGCCGGTCTGAAAGATATTATTCCCGCTGCTATAATTGGTGCTGGCTCCCGTCTTGGTCACATTGACCAGGCCGTTGAAGGTACAGCCGTTGAAATAGATGTCCGGGGTTGTCGCTGTCAGGTTGCCGCCGATAACCGACCCACGTGCAAGGATCAGCTGCGTATTGGCCCCGGTGAAGTTGAGGTTGATCGGGGTAACACCCAGCTGGGTAAAGGTATTCAGGCTCAAAAACCCTGCGCTAAAACCTGCGGAGCCAACCTGGATCGTCTTCCCGGCCGCCATGGTCGGGGTTCCCGTCCCACCCTGCCATCCAAGATAAATACCTCCTTTGCCCGTTGCCGTTATAATGACATCGTCGTTAAAGAGGTCGTTGGAGTTATAGCCCACCATGAAATAACCGGTGTTGCTCTGCTGGTTGATGGTAAGGGTAGAATTAAAAATATTTTGGTACTGGTTGTTGTGATTGGAAGAACCGCCGGTCTTTGTAAACTCGGCCGTACTATTATAGGTAGCGCCCTGCGCCCAGATATCGGGAGCATTTGCGGTAAAGGCGCCGCCGAAATTGCTGTTGGGTCCCAGGTACAGGACGGAGGAGCCGGTAGCCGTCAGATTGATAGGCGTAGACCCCAGCTGGGTGAACTGACGCAGATAGAGATAACCGACGTTCAGCCCCGTCGAGCCCGCCATGATGGTCTTGTTGGCGGCAAGGGTTGCGGTAGCCGTTGAATTACCACCGCAGAACTGTATCCCGGTGGCGCTGCCGTCTGTATTGACATAGATGTTTCCGTTGAACTGATTGCCTGTGCTGGACCAGCAAGGCAGGATACGCTCCGAACCCAGGTCGGAAAACGTTACGTCGTTATTCCAGATATCCGGGTTGCTGCTGCCCAGCAGAAAGTAGCTGCTGCCGGTATTGATAAAACTGGAGACGCCGTTGAAAGTGTTGCCTCCGTTGCTCCAGTCGCCCGTGCTGCCGGTCTTTGTAAAGGAAGTCACGCCGTTAAAGATGCCGCCGTTGAGGTACATCGTCGGGCTCGATACCGTCAGGTCGCCGCCAAAAGAAGAACCGGGACCAAAGGTCAGGTTGCTTGTCCCGCTCAGCGTAATATTTTGTGCGGTAGCGCCCGTTTGTGTAAACTGGCGAAGCAGCAGGTAGCCGGAAGTATAACCGCCCGAGCCAACCGTAATCGTCTTGCCGGCAGCCAGGGTAGAACCCGTCGTTGCATTACCATTGAAGATAATCCCCGCCCCGCTGGTAGAAGAAACGATTATATCATTATTGAAGAGCGTCCCGGCCGAGTTCTGGCTGACATAAATCGCACTATTGGTCGAAGGCGCGTTATTAAATGTGGCAACTCCATTAAAAACGGTATTATCGGCGTTGTACGCGATATACATATGGTTGCTGCTCGTATTGTTGAAAGTAACCGGGCCATTGAATACGTCAGGGGTGCCGTTGCCCAGCAGGAAGTAGCCGCTCCCGGTGCTGTTCATAACCGTATTGTCATTGAAGGTATTGCCTCCGGAACTGGCGTCATTCGAAGAACCCGTTTTCGTAACCGTCAACGGCTTTTGAAAGGTCGTATTCCGCATGGTCACCGTAGCCGAAGTCACCGATACGGTACAGTTCATCGTTATGGGGCCATTACCAAAAGTCGTAGTCGTGGCGCTGGGAATATTCATCGTCCCATTCTGTACGGTGCCGGTCGAGAACGTGGCGGTAGCCCCGTTGATGGTCAGTGTATATCCGCCCAGATCAAACGTTCCACTGGTAAGTTTGAAATTGGAGATCCCTGCATTTGCATTCAAAAGACAGGTATTCGCACCCGTTACGATGGTGATGTTATCTGCTGCGCCGGGTATGCCGTTCGGCGTCCAGTTGGCAGCGGTATTCCAGTCTGTGGAAGTACTCCCATTCCAGGTATAATTGGTTTGGGCCTTTGTATCCTGGCTAAAGGCGAGGAAAAGGAGGAGTAGGGTAGTAAGGTACAGTTTTGCGTGTAATAGTCTTTTCATAGAAATGC
Organism: Bacteroidota bacterium; assembly: GCA_018267545.1. Taxonomy (GTDB): domain Bacteria; phylum Bacteroidota; class Bacteroidia; order Chitinophagales; family Chitinophagaceae; genus Puia. Next base: position 20,511 of record JAFDYG010000482.1, on the reverse strand, counting down.
CGAATTTTGGTAATTTCAATAGACATATTGGATTTTACATATAGATAAATACTTAGAAATAGAAACACATTGCATTCCACTTTTTAATATATTTACAATCAAGTTGTTACAACTCATCTGGCTGGGATTTTCTTCCCAAAAAGAGAATTTCTTCCAAAACACAGCCGATTTTCTATGACGTCCCTATACCTTTTTACGTGCTTGAGCTGTCTGCTTTTTATCGTTTATGGAGGGCTGATCGCCTGGTATTGGCGGGCCTGGAAAGGGATACCTTTTTTTGAAAGCCCGGCGGCTGCCGGAGCGCGTATTTCTGGTCTCGAGACTGCGCGCATCACGGTCCTTATTCCTGCGCGCAATGAGGAGTTGAATATCGGGCGATGTCTTCAGTCGCTGCTTCAACAGTCTTATGCAAAAGAACTATTCGAGGTCATCGTTATCGACGACCATTCGACCGATCGGACGGCAGCGATAGTCGAAGAATTTGCGGCGAAGCTTTCCGTGCGTTGTATCCGTCTGGCAGATCAGGCTGGTCAGGAAAACAGGACCGCGCATAAGAAATGGGCCATCGAGACGGGCATTGCGGCCGCAAGCGGAGAGCTGATCGTGGCTACAGACGCGGATTGCGTCGTACATACCGGCTGGCTGGCCACCATCGCTTCTTTTCATCGGGACAAGGGTGCAAAGTTTATCGCCGCACCGGTTCGTATCGGTGGCGCGCAAGGCGGCGGCGGGCGCGGCACTTTTCTGTCAATTTTTCAAACACTCGACTTCATTACCCTCCAGGGAATCACCGGAGCAGCCGTATATAAAAAATTCCATTCCATGTGCAATGGCGCCAATCTCGCTTATGAGAAAAAAGCCTTTGAAGAGGTCGGAGGTTTTCTGGGGATCGACGCCATCCCTTCCGGCGACGACATGCTGCTCATGCACAAGATCTACCTGAAATATCCGGACCGTGTCTTCTTTCTAAAACACCGGCACGCGATCGTCTCGACCCAGCCTGAGACGCGCTGGAGGGGCTTCTTCAACCAGCGCATCCGCTGGGCCAGCAAAGCGGACAGCTATGACGACAAGCGCATCTTCTGGGTCCTGCTCCTGGTCTATATCATCAACTTTCTCTTCCTGGCCCTGCTCGTAGCCGCCTGCTGGAATCTTTGGTGGCTCTGGGTGCTGCTCCTCCTGCTTGTGGTAAAGACCGCCATAGAATATCCTTTTGTGAGATCGGTCGCGGGTTTTTTCGAACAACAGCGGCTGATGGTGTATTTTGCACCCTTACAACCTTTTCACATACTTTATACCATCGTCGTGGGCTGGCTGGGAAAGTTCGGCAGCTACCGGTGGAAAGACCGAAAAATAAGTAAATGATCCAGGGCCGCTCACATATCGGAAGACGCCTGCTACGCGACAAGGGGAGCTTGTTCGGTCTCATCGTCATCGGCCTCTCGATCATCGTGGCGGTTGTAGCATATTTCATCGCACCGGATCCTTCCCCCAACGCCAATCGTATTATCGTCGAAATCGGCGGACGCAAACCCGGTTTTTCGCAAGACTTCCTCCTTTTGCCCAGGCAGCGTCCACGAACAGCCGTATCCTTCCTGGGCCGTCTCGCAGGGGGGCGGGAAGACGTATTCGATTATATACCGATCAATAGCAGCGTCGTTCAGGGGGACAGCCTGATCATACAAAAATTCGTGGATGAAGGGGTGGAGGAGCGGCGGGCTATTTTGGCTCGCGCACCTCATGAGATCCGGCGGCTCACCTTCTGGCTGGGCACCGATAAATATGGCCGGGATATTTTAAGTCGTTTGTTAATCGGCGTTAGAGTCAGTCTGGCCGTCGGTATGGTGACTGTCTTGCTATCGCTCAGCGTAGGTGTCCTGCTGGGCGCGCTGGCTGGTTATTTCCGGGGACGAATCGATGAAGTCATCCTCTGGCTGGTCAATGTCATCTGGAGCATTCCCACGCTCCTATTGGTTTTCGCCATCATGCTGGTCCTGGGCAAGGGCTTCTGGCAGATTTTTATCGCGATCGGTCTGACGCTCTGGGTCAACGTCGCCCGCATCGTGCGGGGTCAGGTGTTGGCGATGAGAGAAAGGGAATTCGTAGAAGCCGCGCGGGCACTGGGTTATTCGCATCGCCGGATCCTGTTCCGGCACATCCTCCCCAATGTGATGGGGCCGGTATGGGTAGTAGCCGCATCGAACTTTGCCTCGGCGATCGTAATCGAAGCGGGGCTGAGCTTTCTGGGTGTTGGTGTACAGCCGCCTCAGCCTAGCTGGGGACTGATGATCAAGGAGAATTATAATTTTATCATCACGCACAACCCGATGCTGGCGCTCGCGCCGGGGATCGCGATTATGCTGCTGGTACTGGCCTTTAACTTATTGGGGAATGGCTTGAGGGATGCGCTGCAGACTACTCCTTAAATCGCGGGACGCTGCTTATGGAGATTCGGCACCGCGCTACTCCTTAAAGACCTGGACATTGCGGTTGAAGCTCTCATCGAGAGAGATAAAGGTCTCGGTTCTTTCGATGCCTTTGATCTTTTGCAGCTCGTCATGCAAGACAAATCGCAATTGATTGATGTCCTTACAGACGATCTCTGCGAACATGCTGTAGTTGCCCGTGGTATAATTGAGCCGAACGATCTCGGGGATCTTCTGCAGTTCACGCGCGACGCTATCATAGAGAGAGCTCTTTTCAAGATAGATGCCGATAAATGCAATGACATCATAACCAAGCTGTTTAAGATCGACGTGCAGCTTAGTCCCTTTTACGACAGACAGCTCTTGCAGCTTTTTGATGCGAACGTGTATCGTTCCTCCTGAAACAAAGAGCTTTTTACCCAGTTCAGCATAGGATATCTCGGCATTTTCCATCATTTCATGGATAATCTGTAAATCTAATTTGTCGAGATTCAATTTGACCGCCATCTTGAATATAGTTTTTGAATTTTCTCTACAGTGTACTGCAAATATTTGAATAAAATTGAAAATACAAAAATTTTCTTTGGAAAACTACAAACATTTGCCGCATTTCTTTAATTTTGTTTCATCAAGCCGATAGCGCGGCGCCGGCCGGAATCTTCCAGCCACGACCGCAAGCCACCGGCCACTCACTGTGGAGTGATGAAATTTGGCAGACATGCCCTCTTGTCTCGGGGGTGGAGGAACTGGATAAACATAGTGTAATGCCGCATCCGACCAAAATCGGGTGCGACTGGGGTTGACCACCACACATTGCGCTACTGCTAACTACTCCGTGGAGGTTCGAATCCTCCCTCTACAGCAAGCTCGAACAATGCCCCCGCCTTCGGCGGGGGATTTTTTATGCCCGGACGCGGGATAAGCTCGCTCGCCAGAGCCGCCGCTGCCATACAAAACCTCACTTTGACATGGCGTTTTTTTGTTTTAAATTTGATATATCCAAATGCAGTAAATATGGATAATACGGCCCTCAAAATCAAAGAACGGCTCCACCAATACATTGATATTGCGGACGAAAAGAAATTACGTGCGATTTACACCCTTTTAGAAGATGAAATAGAGGGTGAATACTTCTATTCTCAAGAGGAAGTAAAGACTTTTTACGATCGCAGGCAACGCCATCTAAATGGAGAAAGCAAGACTTTTTCGGTAGAAGAAGCTCATAATTCTATTCGGCAGAACCGTAAATCCAATGGCTTATAAGATTTTTATCTCCGAAGCGGCCAAAGATGATACAGAGATTGCATTTAACTATTACGAAGATCAGCGAGAAGGTCTCGGAGAAAAGTTTCTGGAAGAGCTCGAAAAACGATACAACGATCTTTCAACGTCCCCCCATAACTACGGATTTATAGATGATAGAGCATTAATACGGGATATCAAAATAGAACGATTCCCTTATGTAATCATTTTTGAAATTATCGATGATTCGATACAGATCTATTCTGTATTCTGTACATATCAACATCCTAAAAGAATATTAAGAAAACTCCCTTAGGGTCTTTCCTTTTTGACACGGTTTTCTCTATCTTGTCCCAAACCCCTCCTCCATGACGCGAAAGTGGCTTTTTATCCCCCTCATCACCTTTGGCGCCCTGCTCATCATCTGCCGCGTCTCCGGCGTCCTCCAGTATTATTTCATCCCCACCGCTTCCAACGAGCCCACGATAAAGCTAAAAAGCCATCTCTTCGCCACCAATCTCAAAAAACCAAAAAGCCTGGACTTCATGTGCTACCGCCAGGCCGCAAACGAGAGCCGGCCTGCCGGCACCGGAGTCACTTCGGGCCGATCGATGTGCCGCCCGGGCATTATTTTGTTTTGGGGGATAACCGGCATGAATCTGCCGATTCGAGATATGCGGGGTTTGTGGACGAGAAGGATTTTGTGGGGACGGTGGTTATTATTTTTTAGGTCATTTACCAAATTTTGGTAAATTCGTTCTTTTTACCTATTTTTGGTAAATAGATTGGAGTTGGAAAAGTGTATTAGAGTGTACATTAGTTCTTTTAAATCATGATACTCCAGTTTAACAACTCTTATCTGGAAAAACTTTTCGAAGGTAAGGCTGTACCAGGCAAGCCCAAATACAGTAGTGAGGTTATTACTAAGTTTAAGAAGACCATTCTGAAGCTGAAGATTGCCGATAGCCTAAATGAAATCAAGCTTCAAAAAGGGTTAAACTTCGAAACGTTAAAGGGTAATTTGAAAGGGTTCTATTCCGTGAGGGTGGACTACAGTTACAGGTTGATATTGACAGTGGACAAGGAGGAAACCGTAACCATAGCAGAAATTCTTACCGTGCACGACCTAACAAATCATTATCAATGAGCAATTACAAAGTACTTAACTCCCGCGGTAAGGAAATTCAAACCGACCTTTCCCTGCATCCGGGTGAAATCTTGCAAGACGAGCTGGAAGCGCGTGAGATTAAAAAGTCTTGGTTTGCCGAACAATTGGGCATCCGTCCAGGTCATTTAAGCGAATTACTTGGCGGCAAAAGAAATGTTAGTGCGGCTATTGCATTAAAACTGGAGCGCCTGCTTGGTATACCCGCCGAGTATTGGATGCGAGCGCAGGTGTATCACGATCTTTTTATGGAAAGGCATAAGGAAAAGGAGATCGCTTAATATTAGGGTTTTTTCTTCTTGCTCTTTTTATCCAAATTATATTGCTTCCAGATCAAGTCCGTAATTACATCCCCCTCAACTTCCAGTAGCTCCGCCATCCGGCGAGCCTCTTCCATTCTAATCCACATCACGTCATTTATCATCCTGTTGAACTTCGTGCCATTCGTTCCTAAATCTTCCACCACGATAGACTTGGGAAGCGTATCGAAGATCTCCCGAAAGGCATTCAGATGCCCTCCTTCGATCAGCTTCTTTATTGTACCATATCGCTTGTCCTTCGCCATTAATCAAACTAAAGCTATTATCAGCAATGATTAGGAAAAGCAGGACGAGTCGTTAGTCAGAAACAAACGATTAGTTAGTTTTTTACTGGCATATTGTACATAAAAAAGGCAATGCGGTAGTAATCCACGGATATTTACGGAGTAAAAAAACCAGTCTATGATCGTCACTCCAGCATTATGCGAAGCCTTCGCCGGCTTTTTATTAAAGGTCCCGGCCAGGCGTTTCAAGGAAGACCTGATAAAGACATTCCAAGCCTACGTTCGTCAGCAGTCCGACGGCGAATGGGCAAAGCCTACCGCCAGCTATCTATCCGACCTGATGGCATTCTTTGACTTTCTGGACATTATAGACAACGAAGCCTCTCCTTCCTAAAAAGTGCAGCAAAATAGTACCTTTGCCACCTCATGGGCCAAAAGAAACATATCCGCTTCGAAGCGATCAAATCCTTTCCCAATGTCCTGCAATATCCCGAAGGGATGGCAGGCCAGTGGGGGACATTTTACAAGAACGACAACCCCTTGACCCTCGAGCTGGCCTGCGGCAAAGGCGAATACACGGTAGGCCTCGCCCGCATGTACCCCAATCGAAATTTCCTAGGCATCGACATGAAGGGAAACCGGATCTATATTGGCGCAAAAACCTCCCTAAAGGATGGCCTGAATAACGCCGCATTCCTCCGCACCCATATCGACAAGCTCACGACCTATTTCGTAAAGGATGAAGTCTCGGAGATCTGGCTGACCTTTCCTGACCCACAGCTCCGCAAATCCCGATGGACCCGGCGTCTGACCCATCCCAAATTTATCCGCCTTTACCAGCAGATTTTAAAGCCCGGCGGACGCATCAATCTCAAGACCGATTCACCCGTATTGTACCAGTTCACCAAATGGGTGATCGAAATGTACGGCCTGACCCTGCTCGAAGATTCCGCGGATATTTATGCCGGATCTATGAAGGACGAACTGAAAATACGTACCCACTACGAAGGCCTGGATATTGCCCAAAGCCAGCGGGTACACTATCTCTGCTTTACCCTCCCTGAAGGGCTCCTGCCCGACCGGGAAGCCGAGCTGCACGAACGGGTCAAACACGTAGAGCCGACGCCGCCGGAAAGAGTCAGGCCCCCAAGAAATGTAGGCGCGGCCATCGCCGCGGCAAAAGACGCCGAAAAGGCGGCGGGAGCCGCAGCATCTGCCACAGCCCCCGCCGCGGCAAAAGCCAACGAAGACAAATGAAACAGCTGATCGAAGGGATCGATTTTTATTATAACGAACAGGGCCTGATGGTCCTGACGGCAAAATATCACCTGGAGAGGGGGCACTGCTGCGGCAACGGATGCAAGCACTGTCCATATGACTATGAGCGTGTCAGCGAGCCGCGCCGCTCCTTACTCATCAAACAAAGACAAGAAAATGGCAACAGCTAAGAAGAAAGTGGCGCCAAAGAAAAAGGCAGCGACCAAAGTCGCGACCAAGAAGAAGACGGCAGCCAAAACCACCGCAAAAGCGGCCCCAACCCGCAAAAGCGCGACGCCCAAGCCCTCCGGCAGAGAACGTCTAAACGCCGTCAAGCCCTCCGGCGGCAAAGACGACTCCTTCTTCGAGCTGGTCCACGAAGTAGCGCGCCAGATCCCCCGCGGCCGCGTCACCTCCTACGGCGCTATTGCCGCCGTACTCGGCACGCGCTTATCCGCCCGTATGGTGGGCTGGGCCATGAACGCCGTTCACCTGTCGAAGAAACCCGTGCCGGCCCATCGCGTCGTCAACCGTTCTGGCTTGCTCACCGGCAAACACCATTTCAATCCCCCGGAGAAGATGCAGCAGCTCCTGGAAAAAGAAGGCGTAGCCGTCAAGGACGATAAAGTGGTTAATTTCTCCCAGGTCTTCTGGGATCCGATAAAAGAGCTTTAATAATACGGGCTAATCATCAAATACACCACCACACCCGTCACCGCCACGTACAGCCACATCGGCCAGGTGATCTTCGCCAGCTTGCGATGCTTGTCGAATTTCTCCTGATAAGCCCGCTGCAGCGTAAACAGCACAAAAGGAATGATAATCGCAGAAAGAATGATATGCGAGGAAAGGATAAAATAATACAAATAACGCATCCAGCCAGCCTGGCCCTTCTCCTCATCGCTCAGTACCCCATCGTGGTTGATGTCACCGAATTTCGTCGAAGGATTCGACGCATGGTAGATTACATACGAAACCAGGAAGATCGTGCTCAGCACCACCGCAATCCAGTTGGCCGTCCGGTGCGCGCGAAACTGTCCGCTCTTTACGAAATATAAGCTGGCAATCAACAGGATCGCCGTGCTCGAATTCAGAACCGCATGTAACAGGGGCAGCATGCGGGTATTGAACCCAAAGTCGATCTTTGCCTGAGGAACCAGGATAATAAAAGCGACCGCCGCCGGAATGGCGATAGAGACGATGACAATCGCCCGGGTATAGCCTTTAGAGGATAATGCACTCATATATTGTTATTGGTTGTATTCGTTTTCTTTGGCTTCCTGCTGAAATACGCTATGCCGATCGCGGTCCCAAGCAAAATCAAAATAATCGGAATCATCAGCGGACGCAGCTCGGCAAAAATCGGAGCCTTCCGCTTCTTGTCCTTCTCCAGCATGATAAACACCAGGTCGTCGGCAAGCCGTGCCACAGCAGCCGTATCGGTACCGTGATAATATCCCCGGATGACACGGTCCTTATCCAGCAGGGCGATATAGTCTGTGTGGACAAAATTCGAGTCGACACTAACGCTATCCTGAAGCCCCAGCTTAAGCTCATTGAGGGCAAAATCATAGATGGTCCTCTTCGGACCCGTCAGCATCCACCAGACGTCGGAATTCACGCCGTATCGGTCCGCATACTTCTTTACCACCGGCACAGAGTCATGCTCCGGGTCTACCGTCAGCGACAGGAACTGTACAAAGGTAGTATCGACGCCCTTCATATTGTCCTTTAATTTGAGCCCGTCCTGCAGGTGACGCATATTCCTGGTCAGGATAGGGCAGATGCTCGCGCAGTGGGTAAAGAAGAAGTCGATAATGACGACCTTCCCCTTGAGCTGGTCGAGGGAAACGGTCTGCCCGAGCTGATTCTGAAGGGTGATATTGGCGACCTTGTGCCAGATCGTATCGGTGATCTCCTTGCCGTCCTTCATCTTCGTGACGACGGAATCCGGGAAGAACCGGCCGGGCATTGGCACATTATACTGCCTGGCGATCATGTAGAAAAACAGGGGTATCACTACCGCGATGCAGATGGCCAGGATTGCTTTCTTACTCACAGGATGCTTTTTACAAATTAAAAAAACCATCGCCAGCAAGCGATGGTTTCCGGTATGTTACAATATGTTTGATTAGAAACTACTCTTTCGAACCGGGTTTCACCGCTGCGGGCTCGTGCTCTTCCTGCTCTTTCTCCGCAGGGGCCTTTACCTGGCTTTGCTCAGCGTGGTGCCTGTCGTAGCGGTTCCGCAGATTCCTGTAAGAATCACCATCCCAAAGGAAGGCGATGATGAACCAAACGAAGAGCAGGGCCGGAACGGCGATCGTCATGATCATGTTCTTGATTTCGTGACGAAGGTGCATGAACTCGGCGATGATATAAAAGGCCTTGGCGCAAGTCAGGATCAGATAGATGCCGTTTACGACCAGCTTGGGAGGAAAACCCGTACCCAGGTGGATGAACGCGATGATCAGCTCGCATACGGTAATCCCCAGCAGTATCCAGAACGTCCTCCAGATAGGTTTTGTATCGAAGTGCGCTTGCTCGTGGTGGCCGGCTGAAGTTTCAATATTAGACATATAATAAGTTATTATTCGTTAAGGACTATAGTAAGTAAAAACAAGTGAATACGAATACCCATACCAGATCTACAAAGTGCCAGTAAAGACCGGCCTTCTCGATCATCAGGTAGTGACCACGCTTGGCAAAATCACCCCGCAGGTTCTTGATCAGCATGATTACATTGATCACCACACCGGAGAATACGTGGAAGCCATGGAAACCGGTAATCGTAAAGAAGAAGTTGGTGAAGTTGGTAGAAGCGACGGAACCGTCTGCATTCGGGAAGGGATTACGACCCCACCAGGCGTGTTCGCCATGCAGGTGCGTCCATTCCCAGGCCTGGCAGCCGAGGAACATCAAACCACCGATGATCGTCAGGATCATATACTTCGTTACAGACTTTTGGTCGTTATTGTGTCCAGCGGCTACGGCCAATACCATGGTTACCGAGCTGGCGATCAGTATAAAGGTCATCAAGCTCACAAACACCAGGGGCAGATGGGCGTGACCCATCAGCGGAAATGAACGGAACACTTCATTGGGGTCGGGCCAACCATTGCTTGCGAAACGAATAGAGCCATACGAAATCAGAAAAGCGCCAAAGGTAAAGGCATCACTCATCAGAAAATACCACATCATCAGTTTCCCATACTCCACGTTGAAGGGGCTTTTTCCGCCACTCCACCACTTCTGACCTGCTGGTACTGCTTGTGCCATGTTGTTAAATTGTTGGTTTGTAAAGATATTTAACTAAACTGAATATTATTTTATCAACGAAAAGAAAATGAACAAATAGATCCAAAGCAAATCCACAAAATGCCAGTACGTGCTCATTACTTCGATCGGAACACTATTGTAGCTGCGCACCTTCGACGCAAACGCTTTTATAAACATCACGATCAGCGCAATCACACCACCCAATACGTGTACTACGTGCAGCCCTGCGATGACATATAAGAACTGACCTCCACCCGAGCCTTTCAGCGTGACACCCGTGTTCCAGATCTGCCGAAAGCCTATCCATTGCAACAGCATAAACAAGATCCCAAGTACCGCCGTCGTCGTCAGGAGGTTGCGATAACGCAGCATCTCCCGGTCCTTGAAAGCCTTCAGCGACATCTGTATCGTGAGGCTGCTGATCAGGATGGCGACCGTCGAATACCAAAAGGCTTTGGGAATCGAAAAGGTCGTCCAGTTTGCAGCATCCCTTTTTACCACATATGCACTGGTCAGACCTGCGAACATCATGACGATGCTGCCCAGTGCTACCCATAACGTAAACTTATGGGGATGTATTCTCTTTCGTTGCTCGTTCACTGTATTCTTAGCGTCAATTGTTTGTATCATATTCTTTCTACACCGCTTTATTAGCCAATAGGGCCAGCAATACTACCGGCAGGTAGATATAGCTGCCGAACATCACTCTTCGCGCTGCCTTTATCGTCATTTCCCGGTAGAGCCGTACACACTGCCAGATCATCAGCAGATTGGCAATCGTTACGATCACCAGGCTGACTATTCCGCTCATGCCCGTGAAGTAGGGCAGGACGCCTACCGGCAGCAGGAGCAGGGAATAGATGATGGCTTGTATCGCGGAATACTTCGTCGGTCCTTCGTTGGACGGCAGCAGCTTGAAGCCCGCAGCCGTATAGTCCTTGTGCGCAATCCAGGCAATCGCCCAGAAATGGGGGAATTGCCAGAAGAACTGAAGGGCAAACAGGACCCATCCGCCGGCGCTGAGATCGTCATTCCCAGCGGCCCAGCCGATCAGGCAGGGCAGGCTACCAGGAACCGCACCCACCAGGACGGAGATGGAGCTGATCTTCTTCATCGGGGTATAGATGAAGGCATATACAAAAAGACTGAAGGCTGCCAGGGCCGCCGTCAGGAAGTTGAAATGCCAGAGGATCAGCACGCCGATGATACCGGAGAGCACCGCAAAGGTCGTCGCCTCCTGGACGCTCATGCGCCCGGAAGCCACGGGCCGGTTGGCCGTCCGCTTCATCAGGGCGTCGGTGTCCTTCTCTACGATCTGGTTGATCGTATTGGCGCTGCCGGTGACCAGCAGTCCGCCCAGGAAGAAAAGACCAATCGCCGCCCAGTCGTATTCCTTTACTTTCGGCGCCAGCAAATAACTGATCAAGGCAGAGAACACGACCATGAAGCTAAGATTGAACTTGATCAGCAGTTTGTAGTCCTGCACCTTGCCGGCAAATTTTAAAGAACTCGATTGCTTCACGGTCTCCTCCATATTCTATTTATTTCTTCAAGCGAAGGAACGCCTGTGGCGTTCCTTTACTATATTTTTCTGTGCATGAACGAATCCGCTAGTGGGCGCTTTCGTTGCTGCCCAGGGGTTCGGTCTGCGGGATGAAGTCACGGCCATCCTTCGCATAGTCGTAGGGCCAGCGGTGAACTTCGGGAATCTCTCCAGGCCAGTTGCCGTGTCCGGGACGGATAGGCGCAGTCCATTCGAGCGTCGTAGAATCATAAGGGTTTCTCGTCATCACCCTTCTGCCCTTGAAGATCGAGTAGAAGAAGTTGAAGACGAAAAGCAGCTGGATAGCAAACACGATCATCGCAACGGTAGAGATGAAACGGTTCAGGCCACCGAACTGGTTAAAGGAAATCCAGTTGCTGTAATCGAGGTAACGACGCGGCATACCGGCAAGACCTTCGTAGTGCATCGGCCAGAAGATCAGGTAGGCGCCGATCAGGGTAATCCAGAAGTGGATATAGGCCATCGTATTGTTCATGTAACGGCCGTACATCTTCGGGAACCAGTGATAGATACCCGCGAACATACCCAGTATACCGGATACACCCATTACGATGTGGAAGTGGGCGATCACGAAGTAAGTATCGTGCAGCTGGATGTCCAGCGTAGAGTTACCAAGGAAGATACCGGTCAGACCACCAGAGATAAAGGTGCTCACGAAACCGATAGCGAAGAGCATCGCCGGCGTAAACTTGATATTACCGCGCCAGAGCGTCGTCAGCCAGTTGAAGACCTTGATGGCCGAGGGAACGGCGATCAGCAGGGTCAGCAGAACGAAGACCGAACCCAGGAACGGATTCAGACCCGTTACGAACATGTGGTGCGCCCAAACAAGGAATGCCAGGATGGCGATCGCAAACATGGAGCCGACCATCGCGATATAACCGAAGATAGGCTTGCGGGCGTTGACCGACATGACTTCGGATACCAGACCCATCGCAGGTAAGATAATGATATATACTTCCGGGTGACCCAGGAACCAGAATAAGTGCTGGTACAGGATGGCGCTGCCGCCTTCATTGGGGAGGGCCTTACCGGTCGTGGCGAGGAAGATGTCGGAAAGATAGAAGCTGGTGCCGCCATGACGGTCGAACAGCAGCAGGATGAAACCAGACAGCAGTACGGGGAAGGAAAGAACGCCCAGGATCGCAGTGAAGAACAGCGCCCAGATCGTCAGCGGCAGGCGCGTCATGCTCATACCCTTCGTACGCATATTCAATACGGTAGAGATATAGTTCAGGCCACCCAGCAGCGAAGAGACCACGAACAGGGCCATGGAGATGATCCAGAGGTCCATACCGGTCTTCGAACCTTCGGAAGCGTCACCGAGTGCGCTCAAAGGAGGGTAGGAGGTCCAGCCGCCGCTTGCGGGGCCGGTCTCGATAAAGAGCGAGGTCATCATCACGATGCTGGCTGTCAGGAAGAACCAGTAGGACAGCATGTTCAGCATGGGAGACGCCATGTCGCGGGCGCCGATCTGCAGGGGAATCAGGAAGTTGGCGAAGGTTCCGCTCAAACCGCCCGTGAGTACGAAGAACACCAGGATCGTACCGTGCATGGTCACAAGCGCATAGTAGAACTCGGGCTGAATCTGACCGCCCTTGGCCCACTTGCTGCCCAGAAGGTCTTCCAGGAACTGGAAGTGCGCATCCGGATAACCCAGCTGAAGACGGAAGAGGACAGACATCAAACCTCCGATAATGGCCCAGATCATCCCTGTAATCAGGAACTGCTTGGCAATCATCTTGTGGTCCTGGCTAAACACATATTTCGTAATGAAGGTCTCCTTGTGATGGTGACCACCATGGTCGTCATGGTGTGCGTCGTGTGCTGCTCCCACCTCAGGATGTCCGTGTAATGTTGCTTCGTTGCTCATTAGAAAAAAATTGGATACTTACTTATTTTGTTACGCTTGCTGTTGCTGCCGGAGCCGGGGTTACGATCGCAGCCTTCGCGCTGTCCGCCGTCGGAGCAGCAGGTGCTGCGGGAGCGGCTTCAGGGAATACTGCAGCATAGTTAGGCTTCTGCTTGGCCAGCCAGAGTACATATTCGTCGTGTGATACTACCTTGACAATACCGCGCATCGAGAAGTGGCCCCGTCCGCACATCTGGTCGCAGGAGATCTCATATTCGAAGTCGGGATTTCCTTCTCTCTTCTTCATCTCTTCGGTCGTAAACTTCGGGACAAACCACATGGTAGTCGGCGTACCGGGAACTGCGTCCATCTTCTGACGGAAGTAGGCCAGGCCGACGTCATGGATAACGTCGCGGGAGTTGATGACCAGCTTGACGGGCTTGTTCACCTCGATGTACATTTCGTTGTTGACAACGACGTCGTCGTGTGCATTTGCGTCGTCCCAGATAAGACCCAGAGAGTTGTTATCCTTGTCGCTGATATTCTGATAGTATTTCTTACCAAAAGTCTTGTCCTTACCGGGGTAGCGGAAGATCCAGCCGAACTGCTTGCCGGTAACCTCGACCACGTTGGCGTCCTGCGGAGCCTCGCCCGTGATACGGAACCAGTAGAACAGACCGAAGCCTACGAGCACGGTCAGCGCGATGGCGGGAACTACGGTCCAGATTACTTCCAGACGGTTATCGTGCGGGAAGTAGTGCGCCTTTCTCTTTTCTGAATACTGGTATTTATAGGCGAACCAGAAGAGCAGAATCTGTGTGGCGACAAACACGACACCCGTGATAGCGATGGTGATATACAACATGGTGTCGATCTGCTCCCCGTGTTTGGAAGCGGACTCGCCCAGGATTTTACCCCGGTAGAGCTCGTTGCACCAATAGACCCCGATCAGGCCCAGTACGAGGAAGGCCATCATCAGGAAGCCATTGACCTTATTGTTCTGCTCAAAATTTTTCTTCTCGCCCTTCAATACACCCACATACTCACTGGCCTTTGCGATCTGAAAGGTGATCAGGAAGCCAAAAAACAGGATCAGTAACAGAAAAAAAGTTGACATGATAATTAAAAAAGTTTAAGTATGATGGATAATACTTTCTTTCAGGAAAGGATGGTTTTTCGCCAGCAGCGGGAACTTCGCCAATACTCTTCCGGTCTGCCACATGATCAACCCTACAAATCCGAGCGCAAGACCGAAGTCGAACAGGTTCATGGGCACATGATCGGGGCTGGTCGAGCCGAAGACCATCTGGTAGAAATCCAGCCAGTGACCGAATATCAAAAGTACGGACATAAAAGTTACCGTAGCATAGTTCCGCTTGGAGCTGCGCTTCATGAAGATCAGCAGGGGCGCGAGGAAGTTGATGACCAGGTTCAGGTAGAAGATGCCCTGGTAGGCCCCTTCGAAACGCGTCTTGAAGTAGATCGTTTCTTCGGAGATATTCGCGTACCAGATCAGCATGAACTGGTCAAACCACAGATAGGTCCAGAAGATCGAGAAGGCGAACTGGAACTTACCCAGGTCATGCAAGTGCTCCTGGTTGACGTATTCCAGGTAACCCTGGTTCTTCAGGTAGACGACGAAGAGGGAGATCAGCGCCATACCGGCGACGAACGAGCTTGCAAACGTGTACCAGCTGTACATCGTAGAGAACCAGTGTGCGTTGATGCTCATCAGCCACAGCCAGGGAGTTACCGAGGCAACGGTCAGGGCGAACCATACGATATAAACCGCGGCCCATACCGTATTTTTGAAGATATATTTCTTGGCTTCTCCCAGCTCAAGCGGAGAGTCGTCGATAGAACGGGAAAGGCTGCGCAATTTTCTGCCGAGCAGGATCCAGAGACCGATAGTCAGCGTCGTATAGATCGTAAAGAAAGTAGGAGAAAGAAAACCACTCTTGCCCTTCAGGATTTCATCCTTGGCGACGAGGTCCTTGTCCAGCCATTCGTAGATGGTGTGCTTTCCGCCGAAGACGATGCACATCAGGATGACGAAGGTGATACCGCCGATGGGAATGACGGAGGCGGCGATCGCTTCGGTCACCCGGCGAAACGCCATCTGGAAACCACCCCAGGCCAGCGTGGTCGCAGCAAAGAAGAACATGGCAGCATTTACGATCAGCAGGAAGTATACGCTGTTCTGCAGCAGGGCCGACCAGAAGCGGGTGCCATGGTCATGGCTGCCATACAGGATAAATCCAACGATCAGGGAAAGTACGCCGACTCCCATCAGCCCCATTGACCACTGTTTGTATCGGCCGGGTATTTCAAAATGTTCTTTAATGGATGCCATTCGACAAATGATTTAGTGTATTCTTTAATCCTTTTGCTACTTCTTTACTTATTTTTTTGCGGTAGAATCGGCGGCGGCGGGTGCGCTGCTGCTCTTACCGGCTGATTGTTTGGACTTGATATAAGCGATAACCATCCAGCGCTGCTTCGTATTGATCTGCGAAGCGTAGCTGCCCATCTTGTTCTTTCCGTACGTCACGGAGTAGAACATCTGGCCTTCGGGCATAGCCTCATACTTGGCGTCTCCGACCAGCGTAGCGGGCTTAGCCGAGAAAGGACCGTCGCCGCCCTTGTACAGGGGACCGTTGCCATCCAGCTTCGAACCGTGGCAGATACCGCAGTTGACGAGGTAGAGGCGTTCGGCTTCAACCGTATCCATCGAAGTCAGCGGGTTCTTCACTTGCCTGGAAGCGACATAATTAGCCGTATCGCCAGCGTTGTCCTTTGCAATCAGGAAAGGGAACAGCTCACCTCTCTTGATAGTGCCGGGCACCGGCGTATTGCTGAAGTGAATCCCCTTCTTGAGCCATTCCGCTTTCTGCTCTTCGGTAACGGAGTACGTCTCGACGGCGCGGCTGTAAGCCATGTCGGGCATGTACGTCCGGCCCGGGTTGCGGCGGACATCACTGCAACTAAGGACGAGGGTCACTACAACTACGATGGACGATAAGATGAATAATTTTTTCATGTCTATATTCTTAAGCTAATGCCTTTTGTTCAAATGGTACTTTTTCTTTGTCGTAACGTCCCAGCCACCAGCCGGTCTCGGCTATCTGCGTGTTGATGCCCGTGGCGCCAACGCTCTGCAGGAACGCCGTTACGTCGGCCTCGTTGGTCTTGTCCGTGCACTCTATCACCATCGTAAACTGGTCGTCCGTGGAACGAAGGTTGAAGTGATGTCTGCGAACGAAGGGGGCCAGCTGGCAGAGATAGCAGAAAGTCAGCACCATCCCGACGGCAGAGAACAAAACGGTCAATTCGAATGTAATAGGTATCCACGCGGGCAGGTCGAAGTGCGACTTACCGCCGAAGTTGATGGGCCAATCGCTGTTGAAGATCCAGCCGATACAGCTCAGCGCCGTGGTAGTACCGGTGATTCCGTAAATAAAACCGGCCGTATGCAGGGAAGTTTCCCGCAGACCCAGCGCATGGTCGAGACCGTGGATCGGCATCGGCGTATACACCTCATGAATCTTGTAACCCGCAGAACGAACTTTCTTGACCGCAGGGAACAGAACTTCTTCGTCTGTAAAAACGCCAACAACAAATTTTTTTACTGCCATACTATATTAGCTTTTAGCTTCTTTTTATTTCAATCCCCATCTTGCGCCGTGGGTTCGGCCATGCCCGCTCTTAGTGAGCGTGCGCGTATTCGTGTGCAAAATCTTCTACCGATTCGCCCTCGATATTCGTCATCTTATCCTTGTAGCTTTCGCCGGATTTCTTCAGGATATGCTTGATTTCCGCGATTGCAATTACCGGGAAGAACTTCGAGAACAGGAAGTAGCAGGTGAAGAACAGACCGAATGTTCCGATGTAGAAACCGATTTCCCAAATCGTCGGAGCATAATAAGTAGACCAGCTGCTGGGCAGGTAATCCCGGTAAATGGAAGTTACGATGATCACAAAACGTTCGAACCACATACCGATATTCACGAGCACCGACATGAAGAAGGTAACGGTGATGTTACGGCGCATCTTGCGGAACCAGAAGATCTGGGGAGAAAGTACGTTACAGCCCATCATCAGGTAGTAGCTCCAGCCATAGGGGCTGAAGATATTCACCCTATTCTGCGCGAACGCCCAGCCTTCGAACTTATTCTGACCATACCAGGAGATAAACAGCTCGGTCAGGTAGGCGACGCCTACGATCGAACCGGTCAGTACGATAACCTTGTTCATCACTTCGATATGTTCCATGGTGATATAGTCTTCGAGCTTCAGCACCTTCCGCGTAACGAGGAGCAGGGTTTGTACCATCGCAAAACCGGAGAAGATGGCACCCGCAACGAAGTAGGGGGGGAAGATGGTGGTGTGCCAGCCGGGGATAACCGAGGTGGCGAAGTCAAAGGATACGATGGTGTGTACCGAAAGTACCAGGGGTGTACTCAGACCGGCCAGTACCAGGGACAGGGCCTCGTGGCGTTGCCAGTGCTTGGTAGACCCGGACCATCCGAAGGAAGCGACGCCGTAGAAGGCTTTTCTCCACTTCAGCTTGGCGCGGTCACGTACCGTAGCCAGATCGGGAAGCAGACCCGAGTACCAGAACAGCAGCGATACGGTAAAGTATGTCGAGATGGCGAACACGTCCCAAAGCAATGGAGAGTTGAAGTTCGGCCAGAGAGGACCACGAGTATTCGGGTAAGGCATTACGAAGAAGGCCATCCATACGCGGCCCATGTGCCAGATCGGGAACTGACCCGCACACATAACGGCGAAGATGGTCATGGCTTCCGCAGCGCGATTTACACCCGTACGCCAGCCCTGACGGAACAGCAGCAAGATCGCGGAGATCAGCGTTCCGGCGTGACCGATACCGACCCACCATACGAAGTTGGTGATATCCCAACCCCAGCCGATGGTTCTGTTAAGGTTCCACTGACCCACACCATAGATAACCTCATGGGTTACCGATATTATACCGAAGGTCAGACATGCAACAGAGATGATGAAACCAATCCACCATGCGCGGGTTGGCGCGGCCTCTATCGGATGTACTATATCTTCCGTAACCTGGTGATAATCCTTATGTCCATCTACCAGTGGGGCTCTTACCTGTGATTCGTACCTTAATGATGCCATATTATTTCAAGCTTTTGCTATGATCACTGATTTATTTCTTAAGAATGCTTTTCAGCAGCTGCTTCTTTCTTTTCTTCCGCTTCCACGCCGTAGATCTCTTCCGTGTGACGAACCTTAGCGAGGTAGTTGACATTGGGCAGCGTGTGAACCTCTTCGATGACGCCGAACAGACGCAGTGCATTCTCCGTGCGGGTCTTGTTGATAAGGCTCTTGCTGTCGTTGACATTACCGAAGACGATGGCGTCCGTAGAACATGCCTGCTGGCAAGCCGTCTGGATGTCTACCATATCTTCCAGGGGACGGTTTTCCTTCTTCGCCTTCAGCTTGCCTTCCTGCAGACGCTGTGCGCAGAAAGAACATTTTTCCATCACACCACGGCTCCGGACGACAACGTCAGGGTTCAGCACCATGCGGGTCAGGTCGTCGTTCATCTGGAACACAGCAGGGTCCAGCTTGCCGACCGTCGTTTGGTCCTGGTTGTTCGGGAAGCTGTCTGCACCTGTATAATCGGCCCAGTTGAAGCGGCGTACTTTATAAGGACAGTTGTTGGCGCAATAACGAGTACCGATACAGCGGTTGTAGGCCATCTGATTCAGACCTTCGCTGCTGTGGTTGGTCGCGTTCACCGGACAAACGTTTTCGCAGGGAGCGTTGTCGCAGTGCTGGCAGAGCATGGGCTGGAAGACTACCTGGACGTCGTCCGGGTTGTCCAGCTTGCCGCCGGGAGTAGAGAAGTAGCGGTCGATACGCAGCCAGTGCATGTCATGGAAGCGAAGCACTTCGCTCTTTCCGACTACCGGTACGTTATTCTCCGCGTGGCAGGCCACAACGCAGGCGCCGCAGCCGGTACAGGCGTTCATGTCGATGGACATGCCCCACTTGAGACCTGGTCTATCATAGACAGGATACAGCGTACCCTGCTTTTCGAAATTCTCGATGCCGCCGAAAGGCTTCAATTCCTTCTCACGCTCTTCCCGTATTTCTTCAGGATTCTTCTTGAAGCTGTCGAGGGTGATTTCCCGGACCACTTCCTCGCGGCCTTCATAACCGTAGTGGGTCTGCGTAAGAGCAACCTGGTAAACTTCCTTGGTGTCTTCGAAGCTGGCGTCGATACCGAACCAGTCGACCGTCGTACCGTTGAAGCTCAGCAGCGGGAAGGCGTTCTTACCTACACCGGCTGCAGCCCGTCCGATATTTTCGGCCGTATTCTCGGCTTTTGCGCTCTGACGGCCATAGCCGACGGCGATACCGATTACTTCATTATGCGTACCCGGTACGATTACCGCGGGCAGGGTAATTTCTTTTCCGTTGACCTTGACCTTGATCACCTGCTTCTCGGGATATACCTCATAGCCATCCGACTGACGACGGTCGGAGAGGTCCAGCTTCCAGGTTTTCTTGGCGAATTCGGGAGAGACGATGGCGTAGTTGTCCCAGGTAGCCTTCGTGATGGGGTCGGGCAGTTCCAGCAGCCAGGGGTTGTTAGCCTGAGTGCCGATACCGAGCGATACCTTTTGGTAAAGAACTACTTCGTAAGCACCGCCCTTCTTGGCAGAAGCAAGAGCGGAGGCTGCGGCTGCCAGCGCATCGGCCTTGTAGCCTACGCTGGTGGCTGCGGCCGCCGTAGCGGGTTCTACAACGCCGTCCTGGAGCGCCTTCTCGTAGGCTTCCATGCCGCCGAGCTTGGCGATCCAATATTGTTTGAAGAATGCTTCGTAAGTCGTGTTGTTGCCGCTCCACTTCATCAGGCTTTCTTCAAAGGGCCTGGTCTTGAAGAGGGGAGCGATCGTAGGCTGAAGGAAGGCGTAGTGACCGGGCGTAGGCTCGGCGTCACCCCAGCTTTCCAGGAAGTGCGGAGCGGGCAGGGCCAGCTTCACCAGCTCGGTCGTTTCGTCCAGGCGTTCGTTGAAGGAAACGGAGAGCTTTACCTTCTGCAGGCCGCTCTTGAACTTATCCGCTGCATAGTAGTCGTAAACAGGATTTACTCCATAGACCAGGAGCGCTCCTACTTTTCCGTCATTAAGGTCG
>JAFDYG010000481.1 GCA_018267545.1 Bacteroidota bacterium | reverse complement strand
TCCCCGGCCATGGCCTTTGCCAGCAGGGTCTTACCGGTACCAGGAGGACCTACGAGCAGGGCGCCCTTGGGAATCTTACCACCCAGGGCGGTGTATTTCTTGGGATTCTTTAAGAAGTCGACGATCTCCATCACTTCTACCTTTGCTTCGTCCAGACCTGCGACGTCGTTGAAGGTGATGTTGACCTTGGTGCCTTTATCGAAGAGGGTGGCCTTGGACTTACCGATGTTGAAGATCCCGCCGGGACCGCCGGCGCCGGCCTGTCCGCCCATTTTACGCATCAGCATCACCCAGATGAGGACGATGATCAGCAGGGGCAGGAGGAAATTCAGCAGGGGACCGAACCACTCGCCTTCCGGCTTGGAAGCGATGGTCACTTCCAGCTGGGGGTTCTTGGCAAAGTAGTCCCGCAGCATTTTTTCATAGTCCTTGACGTCCGTGACCCGGAACTCGAACTGGGGTCCGTCCTTGCTCATACCGACCTGCCAGGAGCTCTTGCTGTTGTATTTGGAATAATAGGCTTTGGAAAGGCTATCCTTCTTGATGTAAACTCTTACTAATTGTTTGTTCGATATCAGATCGATCTTTTCGACGTCTCCATTAGCCAGCATCGACTTCCGGAAGTCCAGCTCATCGATTTGGTGGGCATCGGGCGAGAATGATCCGAAAAGGTTGAATCCGATCAATACAGCAGCGATAATCCCCCAAATCCAATAGATGCTGAACTTCGGCCCTTTTCTCTGACCATTGTCGTCGTCTCCCCTGGGTCTGAACCTCGGAAAGTTGTTCTTATCGTTTTGTTTCAAATCGTCTTGTGGCATTTTTTACGTATCCGTGTTGTTTTTTGCAAAATATGATGATATCAAATAATAAAACCTGTGAGATAAAAATGTTCGGAAAAACCCCTGAAACGGCAAAATATACTGTTAAATTGTCGGGTTTCGAACATTCTTGAGGCCCCGGCCGAACGAAGACATTATGATTTGGCGATAAAAAATTATTTTTTGTCAATTTTTTATCTCCACATAATTATCCTTGGTGCTCCTCCTGGGGAGCGTCGCTCCACATATCCTCCAGTTTGTAAAAACGGCGATTTTCCGGCAGCATGACGTGGACAACCACATTCACATAATCGATCAAGACCCATTGAAGGGTCTGCCTGCCTTCGTGTTTATAGGGGAGTTCATCGCAATTCTTCCTCACTTCTTCTTCCACCGAGTCGGCTATTGCTTTAACCTGGGTAGTGCTACCCGCTTCACAGACCACAAAAAAATCCGCTACGGCTTCCGGTATCTTTCTCAAGTCGAGAGAAACGATCTTTTCTCCTTTCTTGTCCTGTATGGCTTTGATGATGGTTTTAAAAATTTTCGAACTCCTCGTTAACCGGACTACACTGCGTTTACGGGTAGCTAATATAGACAGCTGTTCCAATAATCTGAACGTTTTTGTGAAAAATTATATTAATCTATTAATCGAAAGCAAATCAAAATATTGTGAGAAACCGGATTTAATTTTGCGTTCTACCAAAAATAGTAATCTTTTGGCGATCGGTCACGCTTTTATTGAACTAGAATCCGTGGATAGCACCAACAACTATGCCATGGCACAGGCGGCAGCGGGGAGCGCTCCGCACGGGACATTATTTTTTGCTTACGACCAGTGGGCGGGCAAGGGGCAGCGAGGACGCAGCTGGACCAGCACCCCGGGACAGAATATTGTCCTCAGTGCTGTATTAGAACCAGTTGTGCTTCAGCCTTCGCAGGCGTTTTCGCTCAGTGTGTGTGTGGCGCTGGCCTGTCACGACTTCTTTAGCTGCCTTGCAGGGGCAGAAGCCACTTCGATCAAGTGGCCCAACGACCTTTACTGGAATGACAGAAAGGCAGGGGGTATCCTGATCGAGAACCATTTCCAGGGTGACCGCTGGCCGTTGGCCATCGTAGGGATGGGTATCAACATCAACCAGGTCGAGTTTCCGGAAACGGCGAAGAACCCGGTTTCGCTGCGGCAGATAACGGGGCGATCGTGGAGTGCCGTAGAGCTGGCCCGCGAGCTCGGGGAGCATTTGGATAGACGGTATTCAGCCCTGACCGGCGGCGGCATGGCGAGCAGCGGAAGCGCGATTGCAGCGGCTGCCGTCGATCAGCTCGAAGAGTATCAAAACAAGCTATACAAACGCGGCCGGACCGTCAGACTGAAAAAAGACAGCGCCGTTTTCGAAACAACCGTTGAGGGTGTTACCCCGCAGGGGCAGCTGCTGACGCGGGATGTGCTCGAGCGGCGGTTTTCCTTCGGCGAAGTCGAATGGATTATCTAAGCCAGCGCCTCCCAGGCCTTCACGATCTCCTCTGCGTGCTGCTTACTCTTTGGCTTTAGGAAGATCTTACGAATCACGCCCTTCTCGTCGATCAGGAAGGTCGTGCGGTGCAGTCCCATGTATTTGCGGCCGTAGAGCTGCTTTTCGCCCCAGACCCCGTATTTGTCGATGATAGTATGTTCCGGGTCGGCGATGAGAGGGAAGGGCAGCTCGAACTTTGTCTCGAACTTCTTATGGCTCTTTTCGTCGTCCGGGCTGATGCCGATGACCGCAAAGCCTTCCTTCTTCAGCAGTCCGATATTGTCGCGGAGGTTGCAGGCCTGGACCGTACAGGTCGGCGTATTGTCTTGTGGGTAGAAGTAGAGCGCAATCTTCTTTCCTTTGTAGTCGGCAAGTGAAACCTTCTTTCCATTGGCGTCCTTCCCTGTAAAGGCCGGGGCCTTGTCTCCTTCCTGCAGATGGGTCATGTCCTTGGTGATATTAGCGGGTGAAATGATATTCTCTTACTGTCTTGTTGCCGGCGACGTCTTCCACCGAGACTTTCAGCGTGTGCGCGCCTGCCGGGCAATGTTCGTCAAATTTATAGATGTAGGCCAGCCCTTTGTCGTTGGTGAAGCAAAGCCAGGCTCCGTCCAGCTCGGCGCGAAAGTTACGGAGCGCCCCGAGGTTGTCTTTGATCGAAAAAGCGATGCGCGGAGCCTTGGACAGGTCGGCCCCTTCCAAGGGCTGTAACGGAGTGATGACAGGCGGCGTCTTATCCTCTACCAGCTGGAAGGTGCCGAACTCGCGAAAGCGGGCGGAGGCCCAGCCGTTCTGCCATTCGGGGAGCTGCACTTCTTTCTGCGTCCCTTGTGTGCGGACCATGACGATTCCCATTGTGGATGCAGCGGACCAGCTGTGCTTGTGTATGGAGTCGGTCCCGGCAGCAGGGCTCCTGGGCAGCAGCCGGACCAGCACGGGCTGTAGCAGGGGAATCCAGACGCCGCCGATCGTATGGGCGGCGGAGACCGCGCCGGGGAGAGAGACGCCCGCACCCGGATAGCCGGCTACGGTAGTAGCGATGGTGACGGAATCATAAAGACTTCTTTCGCCAAGATAGAACGCACAGTCTTCGGTTTCGATGCCGTCGACCATGCCGGGATAGAATCGTTTGGCGATGGCGTCGGGCGGAGTAACCGGAACCGGTGAGGCGGCAGCCGCCGAATACTTCAGCTGGAAGAAGAGAGTGGATGAGTTTCCATACGTATCCTTTATCTCGATGCGGATGTCGTGCGTTTTTTTATCGCTCAGGTCCAGGACGCCGCTGGCGGGGCTGCCGGCAGGAGCAGCATAGATCGTCGGAGCGGGATAGCCCGGCAGCAGGGAAAGGTGCTGCAGGAAGGGACCGCCCAGCGCGCGGGTCCGGTAGTCGATGTGTGCATTCAGGTTGCGGGTGTTCTCGTAGCTGATGTTGTTCATTTGAAAAGCGACGACGGGAGCGGCGTCCTTGTAGAGCGTCGCTTCGTAGATGCCGTTGGGATTGGCGGAGCCGCTTTGCGTGTCGAAGGCGGAGATGGCCAGGCTGATGCGATTGGAAGAAACGGTGAGCAATGTCGGAGCAATTGTCCAGGGAGTTGTTGCCGAAACCTCCGCGATTTTCGACAAAGCTGCAGCGGTTGTTTTGTGAACAGGAAGTATGTGCGGCGACTGCTCGTAGATGCCCTGGTTACGATCGTACCAAGCAAGCCGGACAAAGCCCGGGGATGTATTGTCGGGAACCGGCAGGTTGAACAGGAGCGGATTTTGGTTGACGTCTCCGGCTGTGCGCCGGATCTCGAAGTGAAGATGGGGTCCCTGTGAGCCGCCGGTATTCCCGCTATACGCGATGAGGTCTCCTTTCTTTACGGGAAACAGGGAAGGTGGGATCTCCAGATTGACCTGCCACGATTCGCGTTTGTATTGCTGTTCGCCGACGTAGGCTGCAAGCGCAGGGAAGAACTGGTTGAGGTGGCCGTATACCGTAGTATAGCCGTTGGGATGATTGATGTAGATCGCCTGGCCGAAACCCGCGGGCTCGATCTGTACCCGGGCCACCCATCCATCTGCGGCAGCATAGACCGGAAGGTTTTCGCGATGCTGGGTGCGGATGTCGAGCCCCATGTGGTAGTGATTGGGGCGCAGCTCGCCAAAGTTAGCCGCGAGACTGATCGGGACGGCGAGGGGATTGCGGAAATAGTCATGCGGGTAGTTGGGTAGTGGGAACAATTGCGCGGTTAGTCGTAAGGTAAAGAACAGGAGAAGGGAAGCGGCGACGAAGACTTTTTGCATTGGTGCGTTTGTATGTTTTATCAGCTGGATTGTCAAGATTAATTCGGGATTAAAATGCGCCAGGAGGTGTAAAGATAAATTATTCCCATTGTGAGCCAACCATTCCGATTTTGACACGTTTGATCTGTTGATGGCAGAATCCAAAACGGCGCGTTTGTCGTATATAAATTGCCGAAAAGTGAAGCGTATGTTAATAAAGGATTAGCTATCAACAATCGGACATGGTTACAAAAAAATACTACGAAAAGGGTAGGATTTTTTTAAAGTTTGGTACAGCTTTTGGCTAACTAATGTTGTCTTATAACAGGTGGGCTTCACCATCTAAAATGATGAGCTATGAAAGGAGTTAAAAACAGAATGGTTGTCTTTCTGGCAGTGACTGTCGGAGGGGCTATTGGAATTATCAAAGGCGAAGAAGCTAAACAGAAATGGGTATTTCGGCTAAGAAGCAAGTATGAAAATCGCAGGCTGATGGCTGAGCGTAAGTCTATTGCCCGCAAGGGTGGTGTGCTGCTGGATGACATCGAGCTTGCATCGTTTCACAACAACTGAAGGACAGTGGTTGTGCAGCCGGCGATTGTCGCCCGGCGGACATCCATCTAAATCGTTTTCCCCGTAAAGTTTTAGTTTATACAAATCCTGGTCGCTGAGGCCGGGATTTTTTGTTTTTGGGCGTTGCCGCGGCGGGCAGGCCAGAGAGGGAACGTGCGGGCGCGCTGCGCCGCATTTCGGGGTAAGTGGGGAGAAAATCTGCGCGACGACCAAAATTAATCGGGAAAATATACCTCACTGCCTTACCTTTGCACAATTTTATTTTTTTCAACATGCCCAAAGATCTCTCCATTCGTAGCGTCCTGATCATCGGTTCAGGCCCCATTATTATCGGTCAAGCCTGTGAATTTGACTATTCAGGTACTCAGGCCGCCCGCAGCTTGCGGGAAGAAGGTGTCGAAGTTATCCTGATCAATAGTAATCCGGCTACCATCATGACAGACCCGATGATGGCGGACAAGGTGTATCTGCTGCCCCTGACGGTGGAAAGCATCGAGCAGATCCTCGAAGAGAACAAGATCGACGCCGTACTGCCTACAATGGGTGGTCAGACGGCTTTGAACCTCGCCAAAGAGGCCGAAGACCTCGGCGTTTGGGAGAAATATGGAGTCCGGCTGATCGGCGTGGACATCAAGGCCATCGACAAGGCCGAAGACCGCGAGAAGTTCCGTCAGTGGATGATCGAGCTCGGCGTACCGGTGGCCCCGGCCAAAACGGCCAATTCCTTCCTGGAAGGGAAAGAATTCGCCCAGGAAATCGGCTTCCCGCTGGTTATCCGTCCCAGCTTCACCCTGGGTGGAACGGGAGGCGGTTTTGTCCATGGGAAGGAAGACCTGGACGAGGCCCTGAACAGGGGTCTTCAGGCGTCCCCCATCCACGAGGTGCTGGTAGAGCAGGCAGTGCTGGGCTGGAAGGAATTCGAGCTGGAGCTTTTACGCGACGCCAATAATAATGTAGTCATCATCTGTACGGTCGAGAACTTCGACCCCATGGGCGTACACACGGGCGATTCGATCACGGTGGCCCCGGCCATGACGCTGAGCGACTCGGCCTTCCAGCTGATGCGGAATACGGCCATCCGGATGATGCGCGACCTAGGGAACTTCTCCGGCGGCTGTAACGTACAGTTTGCCCTGAACCCTCAAACCGAAGAGATCATTGCCATCGAGATCAACCCTCGCGTGAGCCGTTCTTCGGCCCTGGCTTCCAAGGCTACGGGTTATCCCATCGCCAAGATCGCCGCAAAGCTGGCCATCGGGTACAACCTGGACGAGCTGAAGAACCAGATCACCCAAACCACCTCCGCCTATTTCGAGCCGGTGCAGGATTATGTGATCGTCAAGATACCCCGCTGGAACTTCGACAAGTTCAAGGGCGCCAACGACACCCTGGGGCTGCAGATGAAGAGCGTAGGAGAAGTGATGGCCATCGGCCGCAGCTTTACCGAAGCAGTCCAGAAGGCCTGCCAGAGCCTCGAGAACAATGCCGTCGGTCTGGGCTATTACGGTAAGAGCATGAAGCACGCCGAAGAGCTGCTGGAATATATCAAAACGCCGAAGTGGGACCGCATCTTCCGCATCAAGGATGCGCTGATGGCGGGGATCTCCGTAGGCTCCATCTCCAAGGCGACCAACGGCATCGACCGCTGGTTCCTCTATGAGATCCAAAAGATCTGCAACATGGAGAAGGATCTTGCCAAGTACAAGATCGAGACCCTGCCCCTGAACTTGCTTACGGAAGCAAAGAGGCTGGGCTTTAGCGACGAGCAGATTGTCCGCATCATGAATTCCGGCACCGAGGAAGCACTGTATGAAAAGCGCAAGGCCGCAGGTATCACCCGCACCTATAAGATGGTGGATACCTGCTCTGCCGAATTCGAAGCAAAGACTCCCTATTTCTACTCCACTTTCGAAGGCGGTCATGCCAACGAAAGCAAGGTAAGCGATAAGAAAAAGATCATCGTACTGGGTTCGGGCCCCAACCGTATCGGTCAGGGTATCGAATTCGACTACTGCTGCGTGCACGGTCTGCTGGCCATCAAGGAATGCGGCTACGAAGCCATCATGGTCAACTGTAACCCCGAGACGGTTTCTACGGACTTCGATATTGCGGACAAACTCTATTTCGAACCCGTATACTGGGAACACCTCTGGGAAATCATCGAGCACGAGAAGCCGGAAGGCGTGATCGTACAGCTCGGCGGTCAGACGGCGCTAAAGCTCGCGGAAAAGCTAAGTGCCAAAGGCATCAAGATCATCGGCACTTCCTTCGACAGCATGGACATCGCCGAAGACCGCGGCCGTTTCAGCGACATGCTGAAGGAGCTGAATATCCCCTACCCCGATTATGGCACCGCCTACGACGTAGACGAGGCCATCCACGTAGCCAATCGCGTAGGCTATCCGGTCCTGGTGCGCCCCAGCTATGTACTGGGCGGACAGCGGATGCGGATCGTCATCAACGACGACGAGGTGGAATCCGCAGTCGTCAGCCTGCTGAAGCACATCCCCGGCAACAAGATCCTGATCGACCACTTCCTAGACCGCTGTCAGGAAGCTGAGGTGGACGCCATCTTCGACGGCGAGAACTTCCACGTGATGGGCGTCATGGAGCATATCGAGCCCGCAGGGATCCATAGCGGAGACAGCCATGCGGTGCTGCCTGCCTTCAACCTTACCCCGATGGAGGTGACGACGATGGAATACTATTCCGAGAAGATCGCCCGCGCTCTGAATATCAAAGGCCTGATCAATATCCAGTTCGCTATCAAGGACGGAAAGGTCTTTGTGATCGAAGCCAACCCCCGCGCATCCCGGACGACGCCGTTTATCGCCAAGGCCTACCAGATCCCCTATCTGAACGTGGCTACCAAGGTCATGATCGGCGGACACAAGCTATCCGATTTCGATTTTGAAAAGAAGCTGGAAGGCTTTGCAATCAAGGAGCCGGTATTCAGCTTCAACAAGTTCCCGGGTGTCAATAAGGAGCTGGGCCCCGAGATGAAGTCGACCGGAGAGGCCATCCGCTTTATCAAGAACCTGCGGGATCCTTACTTCCGGCAGCTGTATAAAGACCGGAGCATGTATCTGAGCAAATAATCATATTTTATAAAAAAGACAGGCCGGAAGACGATTCTTCCGGCCCTTTTTTTGCAGGTAAAAGGAGGCGATAAAACGCAAAAATTACTACTTATGAAACCGAGCCCAGCAATCAAACGAACCCTTTTCGTAGCCCTCTGCATGAGCCTGATGTCTGCCAGCATGGCGCAATTAAAGGCAAAGGTCAAATGCCCCGATTTCTACGTAGACGTCCTCGACGGCACTGTCAATGGACTCAAGGCCAGTCATACACCCAACGAGATAAAGGAGAAGTTCCCCTGCTTCACCAGCGCAGAGGAAGAAAGCAATGAAGCCAAGTGCGGCGGCGGCATCTTCTTCAAGGATAAAGACATCTACTTCTATACCAAACGGGACTATGTCGAAATAGGACCGAAGTTCCTGGGCAAGACCAGCATCCTTTTGCTAGGAACCAAGCGGGGCAGCCTTTTCAAGACACTGGGAAATCCCAAGATCAAGGACGATCTGTGGGAAGCATACGAGATGCAATACGGTACGCTCGTGCTGCACTACGACGTAGCGGGTGCAAACGGCAAGGTCAAGTACTTTCAATTTAGCACCCTGGGAACCGATCAGCTGAATCTTTGCGAGTAATTACGGTCAATCTTTCCGGGAAGACAGTTCCTGGCAGGCCGCCCGAAAGAAGGGCCCGACGGGCAGTGAGCCGATGACGCGCAGCTCTTGCAGGAGATTGCTTTGATTATCCAGGAAAGGGAAGAGGGTATCGACCGTGTTGTTGCGGAACAGGTCGGAAAAGACTTTCTCCCCCTTCATCTTTTTGCTGCCCAGGACATTCAGCAATATCCTGTCATAAAAACTAAAGCGCCGCGATGCGGGACGCGTCGACGGGCTCCCTGTCAGAGCAAGGGAGCGTGCGATTTCCGACGAGCGCTGCTGGATGAACTGGAAGGTATATCCACTCGAGGGTTTCGTGCAGCCGCCGGCTGTGCCGATATAATAGATATTGCCCGCGCTTTTTGGAAAGGGCTGGTCGGTCATCGGAATGATTCCGAACTCTTTTTCGAGCACCTCGTAGTTGTCAAGTTTTATTATGTTTTTGAGATAGCTGGACAGCTCTTCTTCATACTGAGAGGGCTGGAGCAGGCTATCGGAGAACAGGGTGTATTCTACGAGCGCCTCCGTTTCCGAAAAGGGCATGCAATACACAAAGGCGGTAGCTCCGTGCTGGTTGACACGAAAGTCCATGAGCGTTGCAGCAGCAGGATCGAAAACCGGTCCCGGGGTTTTGATCACCCAGCCTTTGAAATGCTGGAGCAGCTTCCAGTAAGAAGGATTCTCCGGGAGAGACGTCGGGATACTGCTAAAAGCATAACGAGCCTGGATACGATGGCCATCGAGAAGTATCGACGCACCGCTCTGTTCTACTTCGGCCTGTACACGATGTACGCCCGGAAAGCGCGAAAGAAAGTCGAAACAATAGTTATAGAAGTCGATGCCCCGGATCAGCTTGTACTGGTAGGGAGCAGTCGACAAAAGCCGGCTTTCTCCCTCCCCATGAAACCATAGCCGTTCCCAGCGGTGACGAACGATGTCTTCGAATGGACCGGGCTCCTTCTCCCAGAAGCACCAGGTCCGGTCATTTTTGGT
Organism: Bacteroidota bacterium; assembly: GCA_018267545.1. Classification (GTDB taxonomy): domain Bacteria; phylum Bacteroidota; class Bacteroidia; order Chitinophagales; family Chitinophagaceae; genus Puia. The sequence continues at coordinate 2,101 of JAFDYG010000481.1, read as the reverse complement.
TTTTTGTACGCGGTCAACCAGGAGTATTTTCTTTTCTTGCAGCCCTGGCTCCCTGAGCAGGTGAACCGCCAGACTAAGACCGGCGCAGCCCGTACCGGCGATGAGGTAGTCGTAGTCATTTTCCAGCATGCATCCGGGCTTTATCTTCTCTTATTTTCTTCCAGTATCGTTTATGAACGAGAAGCATTCCGAAAGATTCGCCTTCTTGCTTATCCAGGTGCTTGTGGTGCATCTTATGCGCCCACCGGATGGCGCGGACATAGGTATTGTTCGAGCGGGAGAACCACTTGAACCGTTGATGAATGATCACGTCGTGTACCAGGAAATAAGCAGCGCCGTAGGCCATGATGCCAAAGCCGATCGCCTGCAGCCACCAGTGGTGGTCGAGGGTTCCGAACAGGATGCAAAGAAAGCTGGGAATGGCGAAGATGACGAAAAAAGCGTCGTTCTTTTCAAAGAAACCGGGACGGGGCTGGTGGTGGTCTTCATGCAAGTACCAGAGCCAGCCGTGCATGACGTATCTATGCGTCAGCCAGGTGATTCCTTCCATCGTCAGGAAGGTAAGCAGGAGCACGCCGGTATACATCAGTCCAAGCATAATCATCCTTTTGTAGTGTTGCAAACCAGCGGAAAAGCCAGGAGGAACCAGCTCGTGTAGTGCCCGGGGAAATCAACAAGGTCCTTTCTGATCTGGTCCGTAGACAGGTAACGGTATTCGCTGACTTCGGTATTGTCGGGATAAATGGCGCCGTCGTATACGCCGGTAAAGACGTGGTCGAACTCATATTCGGTGAGCCCGTTGTCGAACTCCGACCGGTACGTAAAGTCAAACAGCTTCTTCAGCGGCGTATTAAAGCCCAGCTCCTCGTGCAGCCTCCTTGCTGCCGCCCGTGCGGTGTCTTCTCCGGGACGGGGATGGCTGCAGCACGCATTGGTCCATTGTCCTGCGTTGTGGTACTTGCCCTATGCACGCCGCTGCAGGAGCATTTCTCCCTTACTATTGAATATGAAAACGCTGAAGGCCCTGTGCAATAGCGCCTGCCGGTGGGCTTCCATTTTTTCCATCGTACCGAGAGGACTATCGTCTTTGTCTACAAGGATGACTTCTTCCTGTTGCAGCATAACTATATTAAATTGAATCTATTCTTTAAGCTGGCGCCCAGCAGGATCATCAGTTTTTGGTAGTTCGGAACCCGGACCCTCTTTCTCAGCACGCCTGCCGGTTCTAAATTCCTTATTTTGTTGAACAAAGAAAAGTAATATTTATAGGCCACGTATACCCCGAAGCGGGCTTTGACCGGCAGCTGCTCGACCCCTATCGCTGCGTGCCGGAAGTCCTTCTCAATGTCTTCTTCGATCTCACGCTTGATTGCCGGTGTAAAATTATCGAATTCCATGTCCGGGAAGTAAGTTCTGTTCAAATTATGGTAGTCCGAGTGGAGGTCGCGGAGAAAATTGACCTTTTGAAACGCGGCCCCCAGGGAACGGGCGTAGGGCAGGAGCCGGTCGTACAATGCCGCGTTGCCTTCACAAAAGACCTGCAGGCACATCAGGCCGACCACCTCGGCGCTTCCGTAGATGTATTCCTTATAACTGGTCCCGGTGTGGCGGTCGCGGCAGAGGTCCATTTCCATGCTGTGAAAAAAGGCTTCGATCAGGTCTTCATCGATCCTGTATTTTCGGACGGTCAGCTGAAAACTATGCAGGACGGGGTTCAGGCTCAGCCCCCGGAGGATGCCGTTAAACGTTTCCGCCTTTAGCTCGGTCAGCAGCTGCTGCTTGTCCTGTTCGTGAAAGGTGTCGACGATCTCGTCGGCGAGACGAACCATCCCGTAGATGCTGTAAACCGGTGACCGCAGGTCGCGGTGCAGCAGCCGGATCGCGGAAGCAAAGGAGGTGCTGTATTCTTCCGTCGTGATCTGAGAGCAGCGCTGACTTACCCGGTGGAACAGATGCATCATTATTCAATTTATCTCGTTTCACCATTGTCCGGCGGTCTTGTTCAACTTTTCGAACGGAGCCTATCAAAGTCCTTCAACACCTCCTTCGCCACCAGCTCTCCGCTGATCAGGCTTGGAGGAACGCCCGGGCCGGGAACGGT
>JAFDYG010000480.1 GCA_018267545.1 Bacteroidota bacterium | reverse complement strand
ATAAACGCTCCAAGCCCGTAGTGCGTATTGGGCAGGCTCCGCGGAGTATACTTTACCGGCAGGCTGGCGAATTGCTCCGTCATCATCTCGTCCACGGCCTTCTCGCTGAGTACGCGCTTGCCTTCGAACGTTCCTTTATTCAGCAGCATCGCCAGGAAGTTGATATAGTCGTTGGCGGTAGACCTCGCTCCGCCCGATGCATTGATGGCGCCCCCGTCTTCACTGGAGAAGCTGGTGCCCTTCATCTTGCAAGGCCGGATGATCCGCTCTGTCATCAGCCGGTCGAAAGGTTTCTTCCCCACGATCTCGAGTATCCGGGCCGCGATATTGGGGCCGACGGCGCTGTAAAAGAACTCCGTTCCGGGATTGGTCGCGATATCGTGCTTGTTCGCGTAGGTATTGACTTCTTCCTCGAGGCTTTCATATTTGCTTTTCAGCTGCACCCTGACCCCTTCCTCTGCACGAATACCCGTGGTATTGGTCAGACAATTGCGTATGGTGATATATCCCTTCATATACTTCCCGAAGAGCGGGATGAATTTAGTCACCTTGTCGTCCAGGGACAGCTTGCCCTCGTCTACAAAGGTCATGACCAGGGCGGCCGTCATCCAGTTACCCGCGGCTCCGATAGGAGCGGGGGCCTTGGCGGTGAAGTCCTGGCTGGACTGCTTTTGATAGATGACCTTCCCATCCTTCCAGGCGATGGCCACGAAATTGCCCATCGCCTTCTGATTCTGCTTAAACAGCTGATCTACAGCGTCGAAGCTCGTTTGGGCGGAGGCGGACAGACAGAATAGCAGGGAGAGGATGAACAAACTGAACGGGCGGCAGGTTACATGGGATTTATATGACATAATAACGGGATTGAGGCCTTGGTTTGGATTTTGCGGCACAAGGTTACAATTTATTTAAAAAAAGGAAAACCAACTATATATGAACTTAAACAATTTTACCATTAAAGCCCAGGAAGCGATCGCAAAGGCCCAGCAACTGGCCTTCGACGGGTCGAATCCTGCAATAGATACGGACCATCTCCTGAAGGCGTTGCTCGCCGGAGAAGATTCGCTGGTGGAGTTCCTGCTCAAGAAGAATAACGTCAACGTGAGCCACGTCGAAAATAAGCTGGACGAATCTCTTCAAAAGACACCCAAGATCAGCGGGGGAGAACCGGCCCAGACCATTAGCCGCGACCTGAATAACGTGGTGCTCCGGGCGGGCTCCGACCTGAAACAATTCGGGGACGAGTTCGTCAGCGTGGAGCACCTCCTGCTGGCACTGGTTCAAAGTAGTAACGATACGGCCAAATTACTCAAGGACGCCGGTCTGACCGAAAAGGGACTGGTTGCCGCCATAAAAGACCTTAGAAAAGGTTCGACCGTTAATTCCCAAACCCAGGAAACGAGCTTCAACGCCCTGAATAAATACGCCAAGAACCTGAACGAGCTGGCTCGTCAAGGAAAGCTCGACCCTGTGATCGGCCGCGACGAAGAGATCCGCAGAACCCTCCACATCCTCTCCCGTCGTAGCAAAAACAACCCCATCCTTGTAGGTGAACCCGGTGTCGGTAAGACGGCGATCGCCGAAGGGCTCGCTCATCGCATCGTCAATGGTGACGTACCCGAAAACCTCCGCTCCAAGATCATCTATGCCCTGGATATGGGACAGCTGATCGCCGGTGCGAAATACAAAGGTGAATTCGAAGAAAGGCTAAAGAGCGTCGTAAAGGAAGTTGCAGGAAGCGACGGAGAGATCGTGCTCTTTATCGATGAAATACATACCCTCGTCGGGGCAGGCGGGGGAGACGGGGCGATGGACGCCGCCAACATCCTGAAGCCGGCCCTGGCAAGGGGCGAGCTCCGGGCGATCGGCGCCACGACCCTCAACGAATACCAGAAATTTTTTGAACGGGATAAAGCCCTGGAACGTCGCTTCCAGAAGGTCCTGATCGACGAGCCCAACGTGGAAGACGCGATCTCGATCTTAAGAGGCCTCAAGGACCGCTACGAAACGCACCACCACGTCCGCATCAAGGACGAAGCGATTATCGCAGCCGTGGAATTATCCCATCGCTATATAACAGACCGGTTCCTGCCCGACAAGGCTATCGACCTGGTCGACGAAAGCGCTGCCAAGCTCCGGCTGGAGATGAACTCGATGCCGGAAGAGCTGGACCGCCTGGAACGGCAGATTCGCCAGCTGGAAATCGAACGCGAGGCGATCAAACGCGAAAAGGACGAAGAAAAGCTCCGGGAGCTGAGCGCCGAAATCGGGAATCTCAGCGTCTCCCGCGATACGCTCAAAGCGAAGTGGCAGCAGGAGAAGGAGCTCGTGGAAAAAGTGCAGAACGCCAAAGCCGAAATCGAGAACCTGAAGCTGGCCGCCGAAAAGGCCGAACGTGAAGGACAATATGGGCAGGTAGCCGAAATACGCTACGGCAAAATAAAAGAACAGGAAAAAGTCATCGAATCCTACTCGAACCAGCTCGCGGCCATCAGCGCCAATTCCCGCCTGATGAAGGAAGAAGTGGACGCCGAAGACATCGCAGAAGCTATCGCAAAGGCTACGGGCATTCCCGTTAGCAAGATGATGCAGAGCGAAAAGGAAAAGCTGCTGAACCTCGAAGATGAACTGCATAAGCGTGTAGTCGGGCAGGAAGAAGCCATCACCGCCGTAGCGGACGCCATCCGCAGAAGCCGCGCCGGTCTGCAGGACCCCAAACGGCCCATCGGCTCCTTTATCTTCCTCGGGACCACCGGTGTCGGTAAGACAGAGCTCGCCAAGGCCCTCGCCGAATACCTCTTCGACGACGAAGGCATGATGACCCGCATCGACATGAGCGAATACCAGGAGAAACACGCGGTGAGCCGCCTGGTCGGCGCACCTCCGGGATATGTAGGCTACGACGAAGGCGGTCAGCTGACCGAAGCCGTCCGGCGCAAACCCTATAGCGTCATTCTTTTGGATGAGATCGAGAAAGCCCACCCCGATGTCTTTAACATCCTGTTACAGGTATTGGACGACGGCAGACTGACGGACAATAAAGGCCGCGTAGTCAACTTCAAGAACACGATCATCATCATGACCAGCAATATGGGCAGCCAGATCATCCAGGCTAATTTCGAAGACGTCACCGAGAAGAACCGGGAAGACGTTATGGATAGGACCAGGCTTGAAGTGGTCGACCTGCTCCGGCAGACGATCCGCCCCGAATTCCTCAACCGGATCGACGAGATCATCCTTTTCCAGCCTTTGCTGAGAAGCGAGATCAAGGGGATTATCCGTATCCAGCTGCAGAACCTGCGGCAGATGGTAGCCAAAAACGGCATCAATTTGCAATTCAGCGACTATGCCATCGACTACCTGGCCGAGAACGGCTTCGACCCGCAGTTCGGCGCCCGTCCCCTGAAGAGGCTAATCCAGAAGGAGATCGTTAACCAGTTGAGTAAAAAGATCTTAGCAGGCGATGTCGATCGCACGGCGCCGGTCCTCGTGGACGTTTTCGATGGGGTAGTGGTCTTCCGTAATGAACACCCGCACTTGGAAAAAACGGGGGAGCCCAGAAAATAATGGGCCTCCCGCCGAACCAAAAGCTTCTGGCGGTGTTATAAAAGAATGAAAACAAAAGATGTCGTAATTATTCCGACGAAAGATGTTTTCGTCGGAGATCCAAAAGCTCCGATAACCTTGATGCAGTATGGCGATTACGAAAGCGAGGCATGCGCAAAGGTGAATGAGGTCGTCGACAAGCTGCTGAAACAATTCGAAGGGAAGATGCGGTTCAATTTCCGGCATTTTCCTCTGACGAAAGTCCACCAGCACGCGATGAAGGCGGCCGAAGCTTCCCTCGGCGCAGCCCAGGAAGGCAAGTTCTGGGAAATGCACACGACGCTTTTTGCTAACCGGCGCAGACTGGGAGCCATCAGCCTTAGGGAGTACGCTAAGGATTGCGGGGTCAACAATAAAAAGTTCCTCGAAAATCTGATGGATTGCACCTATGGATGGTCGGTCCGCAGTGATCTCTTAGAAGGGCTTGACAAAGGAGTCCGGGACGTTCCCGCCTTCTTTATAAACGGCGAGCTTTTCACCGGAAAGCCCACCTTCGAAAACCTGAAAAAGGGAATCGAAGACGCCCTCAAGAAAAAGAAACGAGCTTAATTCAATAAAAAAATAGCCATCTCGAAAGAGATGGCTATTTTTTTTTATCTTTTGCCTATGAAAATCACCTTAACCATCTGCTTCTTCCTCCTTGCCTTCAATGTCTTCAGCCAAACGATTCCCTACGGCAACAACCCCGCCACCGGGAAGTACTATTCCATCCGTGGCTTTAAAATGTATTGCGAAATTTACGGCGAAGGCGAACCGCTTCTGATCATCCACGGCAACGGTGGATCGATTAATAATTTTGCCGCCAACATTCCCTACTTCTCCAAAAAATACAAGGTGATCATCGCCGATAGCCGCGCCCAGGGCAAGTCTGCCGACCCCAGCGATTCGCTTTCCTACGAGATAATGGCGGACGATCTCTCAGCGTTGCTCGACGAGCTGCACGCAGGCCCTGTCAACGTCATTGGGTGGAGCGACGGCGGAATCAACGGCGTCCTGCTCGCCATCCGCCACCCCGAGAAGGTGAAAAAGCTTGCCGTCACGGGAACCAATCTACAGCCGGACTCCAACGCCGTCTTCCAGGAAGTATGGGATATGGTCCGTCCCGAATACGCCAAGATAAAGGCAAAGAAATGGGCGGATATGAACCCGCAGGAACGCAACTCGTTCAAGCTGCTCCGGCTTCTCTGCGACGAGCCCCATATCCCGCTCGGCGACCTCCACAAGATCCAATGCCCCGCGCTCGTCATCGGCGGTGACCACGACGTCATCAAACCCGCACATACGATGCAGATCGCAGATAACATCCCGCATTCCTATTTGTGGATCCTGCCGAATTCAGGACACAGCACCCCGGTAGCCTACGCCGACCTTTTCAATAAAACCGTCGACGACTTTTTTACAAAGCCATTCCGCGAGATCACCAAAGAGAAAAGATTCTATTAAATAAATGGTCCGTTTCAACACCAAAATCGAACAATTCCAGGAGATGGGCGAGAAGACCGGCTGGTCCTACATCCGCATACCAGCGGCGCTGGCGCAGCAGCTCAAGCCGGACAATAAAAAATCCTTCCGCGTAAAAGGAAGGCTGGATGAATATCCGCTGAACGGCGTAGCACTGCTTCCGATGGGAGAGGGGGATTTCATCATGGCGTTAAAGGCCGAAGTCCGCAAGAAGCTGAGAAAGCAAAAGGGGGACAAGCTGACCGTGGAGCTCGAAGTCGATAACAAAAAAATCGAGCCGCCAAAAGACCTGATCGACTGCTTAAAAGACGAACCCAAGGCGATCGAATACTTCAAAAGCCTGCCCAAATCCCACCAGAATTACTTTGGGAACTGGATCAAATCGGCCAAAACCGAAGGGACCAAGGCCAAGCGCATTGCAATGGTCGTAACTGCCATGCTAAAAAAGCAAGACTACGGCACGATGATTCGGGAGGGGAAGGAAAACCGCGATTTCTTGTCAAAATGAAAATCGCTTTTCCATTTTGGAAGGGTAGGAGCGGACGCGCCTTGCCATCAAAAGCCCGTCTGTAGCGGAACGAGCCCCTCGGGTATATTTTTTGCCTTTCCCGCGGCATCATGGACATCGCTCATTCAAAAAAGATTTCTACCGCCGGCTTACTCATTACCCTTGGCATCATATTCGGCGACATCGGCACCTCTCCTCTCTACACTTTCCAGACAATCATGAACGAAGGCGGTAGGATTACCGACGACCTCGTGTATGGCGCCATCTCCTGCGTATTCTGGACCCTCACCCTGCAAACGACATTCAAGTATGTGTTTATAACCCTTCAAGCGGACAACCGCGGTGAAGGCGGCGTCTTT
>JAFDYG010000047.1 GCA_018267545.1 Bacteroidota bacterium | reverse complement strand
CTATCTCTTGCATTCCGAACGGTGCGAAGCAACAAGCTGCGTACGGGCATTACAGTCGCAATCATAGCCTTTGGGATCATGGCCCTCGTGGGCATCAACACCGCCATCAACGCGATGAAGCAGAAATTCACAGAAAGCTTCTCGGCGATGGGCGCGAACGGATTTACCATCCACTATCGTAAATGGTTCAATTTCAACGGAGGCGGCGTAAAGTCGCAGAAAAAAGGCCTCCGTGAGAAGAAATCGAATAATAGCCAGCCCATCACCAAGGCGCAGGCGGAGACCTTTCTGTCGCGCTATACTTATCCTGCGACCGTAGCCCTGACATTTAGCGGGGTAGGGGACGCGGTTATCTCCGTAGGCAACAAAAAGACCAATCCGAATATCCGCGTCATCGGCGGGGACGAACACTACGCGGAGCTCAACGGCTATAACCTCGCCACGGGCCGGAACCTGAACATCCTCGACGTACAATCGGGAAGGAACGTTTGTCTGCTGGGCAGCGCACTCGCGGAGCAGTTCTTCGGGAAGAACCCCGAGACCCCGCTCGAAAAGATCATCCGGGTCAACGGACTCCCCTTCCGGGTCATTGGCGTGCTCGAAGAAAAGGGCTCGACCTTCGGTATGAGCTACGATAAAGTGATCATTACCTCCTATAATAATGTACGGCGTTTCTTCAATACCAACGCCAACGCCTCCTTTAATATTCAGGTAAAGGTAGCCGACGTCAAGATGATCGACGGAGCCATCGACCAGGCGGAGGGCGTCTTCCGGGCGGTGCGCAGACTCGACATTATGGACGCGGACAATTTCCAAATCGATAAGAGTGACACGATTGTGGCGCTACTGCTAAAAAATTTGAGCTTTATCACGATCAGCGCGGTCATCATCGGGCTCATTACCCTCGTGGGGGCCGCGATCGGTCTGATGAACATCATGCTCGTCGCTGTAACGGAGCGGACCAAGGAGATCGGCCTGGTGAAGGCGATCGGTGGCCGGCGCAAGCATGTACAGCAACAATTCTTGTGGGAGTCCGTGCTGATCAGTCTTTTAGGAGCCGTCTTCGGGATTGTGCTGGGCGTCATCGTGGGCAATGTCTTCTCGCTGGTATTATCGACGGGCTTCGTAGTTCCCTGGGGCTGGGTGTTCGGGGGGGTAATTATTTGTAGTCTGGTCGGGGTGGCCGCGGGACTCTATCCGTCGTTCAAGGCGGCGAGACTCAACCCGATCGAGGCATTACGTTATGAGTAAGGCGATGCGAAGCTCTATGATTTCCATACACTCTCTCCGTATTTTGACATTTTTTTATCGGTTATTGATGAACCGTACGATTGCGGCTGACAAAGAATAAAATTAGTTGTTGCTTCTGTACTTTCTGCATGATAAATACCTTAATTTACGTCCTCTCTTGATTATTGGTAACTGGCTCTGATCTCCCTCTCTACAAGGGTTACAGGAATCTGTCGTGACGGGCTATTGGCCAGTTTTCATAAAGCGAATCCAGTTATATATTAGGATTTGTACGTTACGAAAAATCCTTATCTTGTGTGACCTGTAAAAATTTAGTATCCATTTTTATCTATTGAAAAGCTTTTTTCCTTAGAATTGTACAATCATTTTCTATTACATACTTCAATTTTTTTAAAAAACACTAAAAACAAACGATCATGGCTGAAACAAAACCGACTGCAGCGACAGCAGCTAAAAGCTCTTCATCCGTACAACCGAAGAAAAAGGGTAATTCGATTTCGTGGGTCGCACCGTTGGTGTGTATTATCGCTGGCTATATAATCTGGAGATTTATTCTTGGTGCCGATGGCAGCTTTACTCATCCTGATCCCGCGGGTGGTTTCTGGCCTTCACAACAGGGTCCTAAATCTGCAATTAATAAGATGTACCAGGGTGGTATCATCGTTCCGATCCTGATCGGATGTTTCCTGACAGTATTGACTTTCGTTATCGAGCGTCTGCTGACTATCAGCAAGGCAACCGGAAGCGGCAACATCGCTGAGTTCATCCGCAAGGTGCAATATCACCTGGCTAACAAGAACGTAGATGCAGCTATCGCCGAGTGCGACAAGCAAAAGGGTTCTGTTGGTAATGTAATGAAGGCTGGTCTTCGCAAGTACAAGGAAATGATCACTTCCACCGAGCTGGATACCGAGCAAAAAGTACTGGCTATCCAGAAAGAAGTAGAAGAAGCTACTGCGCTGGAACTGCCCATGCTCGAAAAGAACCTCGTATTCCTTTCTACCATCGCTTCGGTCGCAACCCTGCTGGGTCTGCTCGGAACGGTTATGGGTATGATTCGTTCGTTCTCTGCTCTTGGTGATAGCGGTGGTGGTGAAGCTGCTCAGAAGCTGTCCGAAGGTATCTCTGAAGCCCTGTACAACACGGCATTGGGTATCGGTACTTCTGCTGTTTCCATCATCATGTACAACATCTTCACTACGAAGATCGACGGTATCACTTACGGCATCGATGAAAGCGGTTTCACGCTGACGCAGAGCTTTGCTTCTCTCTACAAGTAAGAGATTAGCAGCCCCGATTTGTTAACGCAGCCCGGGGTTTGTGGAAAAGAGAAACATTTGAGTCTTATATAAGATTCACGATTTCATCAATCAAACAAAATCTTTAAAATGCCAAGAGCCAAAATACCTCGCAAAAGCACGAGCATCGACATGACTGCCATGTGTGATGTCGCCTTTTTGCTTCTCTCTTTCTTTATCCTGGCTACCAAGTTCAAGCCGCCCGAGGCGCTGAGCGTAGTGACGCCGAGCTCGGTGTCTTCGAAGGTAGCTCCGGATAAAAACGTGGTTATGATTACGCTGGATAAGGACGCCAAGGTCTATTTCAGCGTCAGCGATGGAAACGTCTCCGAAAAAAGAGACATCATCGATGGGGTCAATACCGCCAAAAACCTGGGTCTGACGGACGCCGAAAAGAAGAACTTCGTCAACAACCCCTCCGCTTATATCGGAGTGCCCTTCAGCCAGCTGAAGCCTTTATTAGCTAAGAATCCCGAGGAACTTAAGAATGTTGTTATGCCGGGGATCCCTGTTACGGACAGCACGAACAACGAGCTGATCGACTGGGTCCGCGCAGCGGTTTCCGCTTTCCAGGGTTCTAAGATGGTATTGCTGGTTAAGGGAGACAATGCAGCGACTTATCCTTCTTTCCAGGGCGTTGAATATGCCTTCAAGAAGAATGACCAGCTGAAGTTCCAGCTGATTACCAATCCGGTTACTGCTCCTGCAGGGTCCGAGCTGGAGAAAATTCAGCAGGCTTCGGGGAACAAGAGCTCGGAGCAATAGTTCCGGCCGACGGCCGCCTTTCGGGGTGATCGGAGGTGCAAAGAGGTGGTAATCATCGGATTATACTTGCCGATTTGCTGCCAGGAACTGGTTAAAATTTAGTAACTTTAAAAAAAGATATTGTCATGGCAGAAATGGATACCAGCGGCGGGGGCCATAAAAAGGGACCCGGCGTTAAAAAAGGTAAAAAGCTCTCCACGCGGGTGGATTTGACCCCGATGGTGGACCTGGGCTTCCTGCTAATTACATTCTTTATTTTCACGACGACGATGAGTCAGCCGACCGCCATGAAGCTGAACCTGCCTAAGGACGTTGATAAGCCTGAGGATCAGAACAAGCTGAAGGAATCTGCTGCCTTTACCGTAATGCCTTCCAAGGCCAACCTGATTTATTACTACGAGGGTGTGGATCCTTCCAAGCTTCAGTCTTCTACGTTTAAAGGCATCCGGGACCTGATCCTGGACAAGAAACGCAGAACCGACCCGAAGGACTTCATGGTCATTATCAAGCCCACCAAGGATGCTACCTACAAGAACCTGGTAGACATGCTGGACGAGATGACGATCGATGCGGTTAAGAGATACGCCCTGGTAGATATTTCTCCGGATGAGTACAAGTTCGTCGAGGCTACGGAGAATGCGAACGGCGTAAAATAAACCTGAAAATTCCTTATGGAATTGTGAAGGTTCAGAATCTAAATAGGGTGGACTCGGTTCACCGGGCTCCCGGAGCCTAATTTAAAAAACCCATTACAATGGAAATCAACAAAATACTAAACGCCGACATCCTCGACATTATCTTTGAGGGTAGGAACAAGGAGTACGGCGCTTACGAGCTGCGTAAGTCTTACAACGCTCGCCTGGTGAAGGCGATTGTAGGTACGGCGGTCGTGATCTTGTTGCTCTTCATCGGATACTTCGTATCCAACCTTGATGGAGGCAGCAAGAAACAAGCGGCTGTTGTGCAGGACGTACAGCTCGAAGAAGTAAAAGAAGAAAAGAAAAATGAGCCCCCGCCTCCTCCCCCGCACAAAGTCGAGCCCCCCAAGGTGGAAATGGCAAAGTTCACTCCTCCCAAAATTGTGAAAGACAATGAGGTGAAGGAAGAAGAAAAGCCACCGGAACAAGAAAAGCTGGAAGACACCAAGATCGGTACTGTCAACCAGGAAGGTGTAAAGGATGAAGGTATCACCGCTCCCCCCGTATCAGATGCTGGTAAGGGTGTGGTAGAAGCCCCCAAGAAGGACGAAGAAGACTACGACAAGACCTTCACCAAGGTGGAAATCGAGTCCGAGTTCCCTGGTGGTGCGGCAGCCTGGCTGCGTTACCTGAACAAGAACCTGCGTTATCCCGACGACGCCGTGAACAACGAAATACAGGGTACTGTAGTCGTTCAGTTCATCGTGGACAAGGAAGGTAACGTGAGTGATGTGCAGGCGATCAGCGGGCCCGAATCGGGTGGTCTCCGTGAGGAAGCGGTAAGAGCGATCAAGAAGTCTGGTAAGTGGACCCCTGCCGTTCAGAATGGCCGTCAGGTTAAGTCTTACAAGAAACAGCCGATCGTGTTCAAGCTCGAAGCTCAGTAAACACTACATCTACGATAGTTTTAAAATCCCCTCCAGCCGGAGGGGATTTTTTATTTTCGGTTGTGCGTAGCCGTGACCGCCGCCCACCCCGCCCTTATGGAATTTTTACATTTTTGCATCGCGGGCCATCTTCTGTAATCCTTTTCCAGTAAGGGTTACAGAAGATTTTCTTTGTGGAATTGCATCCCTCCGGCGTCTTAGTAATAAATACTTTTACTATGGAGTCAAACAAAATTCTACAGGCTGATATCCTTGATATCCTCTTCGAGGGTAAGAACAAGGAATACGGAGCTTATGAGCTGCGTAAGACGTATAATAGGCGTCTTTTAAAAGCGATTACAGTGACCGGTGCGGTGATTGTACTGTTGTTTGTAGGTGGAATGGTAATGGGGCGGGGACCTAAGAAGCAAATCATCACACCGGTGGTCCTTGACCCTACGTTGACAGCTGTCGATGACAAAAAGGTGATTCCGCCTGTCACTCCGCCTCCTGTCAAAATTGTGCCTATCAAGACGATTGCATTCAACATCCCCAAGGTGGTGCCGGATAACCAGGTAAAGCCGGAAGATGCCCCCCCTCCCCAGGAAGACCTGGAAAACGTAAAGATCGGGAATACGAATGTGGACGGAAAAGCTGATGATGGGACCCCAGTGGCGCCCTCTGCGCCTGGTGATGGTGGTAAGGGGCTGATAGAAGAGAAGAAGCCGGCCGAGCCGGAGATTTGGGAGAAGGTGGAGATCGATGCTTCTTATCCTGGTGGAATGCCGGCTTGGCAGAGGTTTATGAACAAGAATTTTCGGTATCCCGACGAGGCGCAGAACATTGAGCTCCAGGGGACAGTAGTGGTACAGTTTGTAGTGGATGAGCAGGGTAACGTCAGCAATGTCCAGGCGATCAGCGG
>JAFDYG010000479.1 GCA_018267545.1 Bacteroidota bacterium | reverse complement strand
TTCCGCCGGCTCCAGAAACACCTGGTAAAAGTGTGGAAGGATGCCGAGGCGAAAGGGGAACGCTATTTCCCGCACGAGTTTTTGTATAAGGTAGTGCTCAGCGGAGACCTGGAGCAATACTATGAAATCGACCCCAAGGACAGCTGGATCATCGCTGCGGCCAAAAAAAATATTCCCATCGTAGTTCCGGGCTGGGAAGACAGCACTACGGGCAACATTTTTGCATCCTACGTCATTAAGAATGAACTGAAGGCAAGTACGGTGAAGAGCGGTATCGAATACATGACCTGGTTAGCGGGCTGGTATCGCGAGAACAGCGGCGGCAAGGGCGTGGGCTTCTTCCAGATCGGCGGCGGCATCGCGGGTGACTTCCCTATCTGTGTGGTTCCCATGATGTACCAGGACCTGGAATGGCACGACGTACCTTTCTGGAGCTATTTCTGCCAGATTTCGGACTCGACGACGAGCTATGGCTCTTACTCCGGCGCCGTGCCCAACGAAAAGATCACCTGGGGTAAGCTGGATATTAATACCCCTAAATTTATTGTAGAGAGCGATGCTACCATCGTTGCACCCCTGATTTTTGCTTGGATATTAGGTTGGTAATTTAAAACGAAAGACTATGAACGCAAATTCGGAAGAACTGTATTTGGAAGCAGAGGCGGATATCAAGAATAATAATTACGCGGAAGCTTTTAAGAAATACGAAAGCATTTTATACGAAGAACCGGACAGCGCGCCGGCACACAACTCTTTGGGCTGGCTATACAAGACCCAGTTCGATGACTATGCCAAGGCAGAGAACCATTTTCAGACGGCGATCAAGTGCGACCCGCTTTATCCTCACTCCTATTTCCATATCGCGGCTTTGCTGATGGACATGGAGCGTTTCGATGAGCTGCAGCAGCACCTGGAGCGCTGCCTGCGAGTACGAACCATCGACAAGTCCTGGGTCTATGGCCGTTTTGCCCTGGCTGAGGAGCTGCGGCTGAACTATGAAAAGGCCACCTTCTATTTCGAGAAGGCGATCCTGGCGAGCCAGAACGACGAAAAGATAAAGGACTATCGTTCGGATATAGAACGATGTCAGATGAAGATGGAAATCCATCAAAAACACGGGAATAAATAAAAAAAAACGGGTCTCCTACGAGACCCGTTCTTCTTATCGGGAATTTCTTCTATCAGTGACTATCAGCTCCACTCTTCATTGTCTCTTCTCTCTTGCTTCTTGAACACGCGAACGGAGACGCGGATGCTCAATTCATACAGGAGGACCAGCGGCAGGGCCACGATGGTCTGGCTCATCCAGTCCGGTGAAGGCGTGATGATGGCCGCTATAAAGAGGATGGCTACGTAGGCGTATTTCCGGTAAACCCGGAGGAAGCGCGGCGTAATCAGCCCGATGCTGGTCAGGACATAGCTGACCAGGGGCAGCTGGAAGGCGAGGCCCGAACCGATGATGATGTCGATCAGGTTCTCGATATAGTCGTCCAGGGTCGGGATGGTTCGGATGGCGCCGCTCCCGCCGAGCGAATAGTTATACAGAAAGGAAAACGTAAAGGGCGCCAGCAGAAAATAACCAAAGGCGACACCGGTCAGGAAGAAGAAAGAAACCCACCAGATGGCTCCGCGGCTGCTTTTGACCTCCTTGGGAGAAAGGGCCGGCTTGACGAAACGCCACAGCTCCCAGAATACGTAGGGAAAGGCGACGATAAAGCCGCCGATAACGGCGATATTGATGCTGGAGATAAACTGAGAGCTAAACTGGGTGGTTTGCAGCTGCAGGCCTTTTACGGATTGCAGACAAAGGGCGTCACCCATATGGAGGCGGTGGCCCAGATTACAAAGACCGATATAGCTGACGAAATCGTTGCGGATGGGCCCCCGGATAACGACGTCGAAAATCCAGTCCATTTTGACAAAAAGCACGATGGCGATTATCACAATAGCGAAAGCCGACCGGACAATGTGCCAGCGCAGCGCTTCCAGATGGTCTACAAAAGACATCTCCTCTTGATCGGGATTCCTATTTAACAGATTGAATGCCATTGGTTTTTAGATTCAAAGCACAGGCCGCCCCGGGAGGGGTGGCCTGAAAAAAAGCTCCGCGAAGTTAATTTGAAAATGCCAACAATAACGCAGGCCCATAAAAAAACAAGCACTCCATTACAGAGTGCATTGTTTACTCCTAACTGACCTATGAAAATCGTTGCCCTGGTTCGACAAGGAAAATATCTTTTTTTAGCAGGAACCGCTCAGTTAGCTGCAATTCCTTACGAGAACAAAGTTGCTCAAAAAGTATAGGACGAAGAAAAATCGGAGGCTGTTTAACCACGGGTTAACATTGGTTAAGCGGCCCGGGCGGGAACTGCGGTGGGGCTATTTTAGCACTTTTACGCGGACCATCTCGATACGGGTATCGCTGACATTGAGGATCTCGAATTCGTAGTCTCCGAGGATAATTCTGTCCTTTAGATGGGGAATAGTTTCGTGCTGATTGATGATGTATCCCGAAAGGGTTTCGGATTCGTTCTCGGGGAGATCGAGATTGTATTTCCGGTTGATATAATCCAGCTCCAGGCGGCCGGAGAAGATAAACTCGTCATTGGACAGCCGGCGTTCTTCGAACTCGTCGGTGTCGTATTCGTCGCGGATTTCGCCGAAGATTTCTTCCAGCAAATCCTCCATAGTGACGATGCCCGCTGTGCCGCCGAACTCGTCTACAACCCAGGCGATGCTCTTCCGGTCACGGCTGAATTTATTGATCAGGTCGGTGGCGCTCATGCTCGCCGGAACGGCGGGGATAGCGTGCAGGATCGACTTGATAAAGGGCGGGTTCTTGAACAAATCCAGCATGTGGATATAACCCGTTATGTGGTCGAGATTGCCGTCGTAGACGACGAGCTTGCTCAACCGGGTCTCGACGAATTTCTTCCGGACTTCTTCCATCGTCATGTTCGCGTCGATGCCTTCGATTTCCTTGCGCGGCACAAGACATTCACGGACGCGTACGTTGGGAAGCGCCATGGCGGCCTTGATCAGGCTAAGGTCCTTTGTGTCTTCTTCGGTGTCGCCGGTTTGTTCCAGGAAATGTTCCACGTCGATTCCGGTGAAAAGCGCCTTCCGGTCGTCGATGCGGACGTTGAAGACATATTTCAGGATCCACTGCGAGAGGCCTGCGAAGAAGCCGGCAAAGGGATATAAAAAACGGCTGAAGAACTCCATCGGCTTGGCGAAGGCGCTCAGAATGGAATCGCTTTTTGCTCTGAATAATGCTTTTGGAATAGACTGGCCGAAGATGAGGATGATCGAGGAGGCAAAGAGTGTTTCTGCGACAAGCCGGATAAAGTTGACCCAGCCGCCGTCCATGTGTATTTTGGTTATGAGCCAGTTCCACAACGGCAGGAAGGTCTCACCGATCATCAATCCGAAAATGATGAGGGCGATGTTGAAGCCTGCGATGGTGGTCCCAAAGAACAGCGACTGATGGTCCATGAAATTGGAGAGGATGATGCCGCTGCTCAGGCCTTGTTTTTTCTTCAGCTCGATTGCCAGCCGGTTAGCCCGGACAAAAGCAACCTCCATGCCCGCAAAGAAGGCAATCATAAGCCAGGCAATCACGCTTAAGATAAGGGTCCATATGTTGATCAAATGCATTGGGCTGCTAAAATACTCGAAAATTCGAAATTTTATAGTTTGTTTGCGGGAGCCGTTTTGGGGCTAACCGCGCAGTCCGACAAACCGGTCGATGGCTTCCTCCGCTTCTTTGCACGCCTTGTTTAAATCATCGTTTACGATGATCTGATCAAAGTGGTGCTTGAAGGAGATTTCATACGAGGCCTTGTTTACTCTGGCCAACAAACTTTCCACCGTTTCGGTTCCCCTTTTTTCCAGACGTTCACGCAAAACGTCGATAGAGGGCGGTTCGATAAATAGCGATAGAGTAGAGTCAGGATATTGTTCGCGGATATGAATGGCGCCTTTCACCTCGATATCCAGCAAGGGGGTCTTTCCGGCCTTCCAAATACGCTCCAGCTCGCTTTTCAGCGTGCCGTAGTATTTGCCCTCATAGACCATCTCCCATTCCACGAATTCGTTGTGCTGGATCTTCTGTTTGAAATTATCCAGGCTCAGGAAGTAGTAGTCTTCGCCATCCTTTTCATAGCTACGGGGAGAACGCGTCGCCGCCGAGATAGAAAAAGCCAGCTTCTTCGGGTATTTGTTCAGAAGATAGTGGGTGATCGAACTTTTACCCGCACCCGAAGGGGCGGTGATGATGATTATTTTTGAGGATT
>JAFDYG010000478.1 GCA_018267545.1 Bacteroidota bacterium | reverse complement strand
TTCGAAGAGGTCCCGCACGATGTTTCGGGGAAGTACGGTTGGAGGAGGGACGGGGTCGGGCTGGGGTTTGCCTTCATTGGCCGGATTATTCAGCCAGCGTATGTGATCGAGACAATTATTGCGAACGGCGAGATAGAGGAAGCTCTTGATCTTTTCATCACTGGAAAGATCGGCACGACGGTCGAAGCAAAGGAAGAAGGCATCCATACAAACCCGCTGCGTCGTCAGCCGGTCTTGTACCAGCACACGCGCAAACCGGAAGAGCTCGGGGTAATACTGAAAAAAGAAGAGCTTGAAGGCTTCGGGAACGCCTTGCTGGAACCAGACGACGCTGATATCTTCTTCCTCCTCGCCTATTTCAAACGAGTCCATGTCCATATTTGACAATATGAGTTAAAAGTAAAAGCCGTGTGCGGCTTAATTCAATAAATGATTATCCCAGTACGTATGAGAAGAACCGTCCTTGGTATTACCGGTCCAGGGCAGGTAACACTCGGAGTAATAGTTCTCGATGGCGAGGCCTATAGCTTCGGTGTGCCCGGTCGATTCCTTTTCGATATCCGACCAGGTATCCCGTTTGTTATAGACAAGCGCCATAGAATCCAGACGACCTTCGGGGAAATGAATGAGAAAGATAACTACCGTATTGATGAGAATAGGCTTGACAACAATAAGATTCCACCGACCTTCATAAAAGTATTCCAGTTCAAAGGACTTCTCGAAAGGGAGCGACTCTTGAACGGATGAAGCATACGGGATATTCCTTAACCTGTTGAGTTTTAATCGAAAACCAGACATAGTTGTAAATTAAATGACTAAAACGATGTAAGAGCTACAAGGACGACAGGTCTTGAGTGGGTCAAAAACACAGTGCTAGTAAAAGGATATTGCAGGACAATGGTTGAACCGCGGTACAGCAAATTAATAGCTTTATACCAACAATTGGTAGAATTAATTCTACAGCTGGCTTTTTTTTATTGACGAATTTAGCATTTGTAATCACTATGCAACCACAGATACTACTGGCAGACGACCACAGCATGATCCGAAAGGGCTTGAAGCTGCTATTACAACTGCACCTGGGTTTTACGGATGTGTCTGAAGTGGTCAGCTGTAATGAGCTGATGAAGGAGCTTTCCAGGAAGAAATACACGCACCTCGTACTGGACATCATCCTATCGGACGGAAGCACCCTCGAGATATTACCTAATATACAAAGACTATACCCGGATCTTCAGATCATGGTTTTTTCCATGCAGCCTGCGGGAAGTATATGGAAAGGCCTTGAGGCAATACGGCATCGAGCACTACCTGCCCAAGACGACGCCGGAAGAAGATACGATCCGGCTCCTTCGCCGTTTCCTGCTCAACGAATCGTCTCCCCGGGAAACCATAAGCATGCGTTATCCCAACAATCCCTTCTCCGCCCTTGCCCCCAGGGAGCTTGAAATCCTGCACTATGTCCTGAAGGGGCTGGGCACAAAGGAAATTGCCGAGACGTTGAACGTAAAGATGAATACGGTCTCCACCGTCAAAAACCGTATCTTCGAAAAAACTCTCACGACAAATCTCAAAGAACTCATCGAGCTGGCCACACTGTACAACGTCAATTACTAGGACTACGGGGTTAATACTGTTGCTCCTAAGCTGCCGTCTTGCCTCGCTTGCGCAGTCGAATTATCATATCGAACGCTTCACTACCGACAATGGCCTGCCGTCAAACGGGATCAAGGGGCTGCAATGGGACGACGAGACCGGATTTCTCTGGATCGCCACCGAAGCGGGAGTCACCCGGTACAACGGCTCCGATTTCGTTACCTTCAACCGCTCCAATACCCCCGGCTTTTTCTCCGAACGCATGCTGTTTCTCCTCAAGACCCGGGACAAGCGTCTTTATACCTCGGACGAAGTCGGTAATCTCTTCCTCATCCTAAAAAACAAGCCGCAATTTACCGGTCAGGTAAAGGTCGACACCCGGCCTACGACCTTCAAGCTGGTGGGCCTGATGGCTTCCGGAAAGCTGTTCCGCCAGTCCTCTCTCCAGCCTCCGGCCGGCTTTGGCTTCGACTTCTTTACCCAGACGCTGCTCCCGATAAGCGAAAACCGGCTGTTGTTTACTCAAAAAGACAGCCTGTTCGACTACCGGCTGGGTCGCCCGACACCGGCTTTTATTACTACCATTCCACCTGCAACCAGGCTCTTTTATTTGCAGGATAATCTGTTCTCTTTCAATGAGCAAAAAGGCTTTTACCGGTTTATCCCGGATAGCTCGGCAAAGGTTCCCCTGCCCTCTCCCCTTCCCGGCGGTCTGCGGGGCAGTCAGCTTTTCTGGGATAACAGCATGAACAGCCCGATCCTGGTGCTGGGTTCCCGGGCCTGGACCCTGGAATACCAACAGGGTAGATTGATCCCGCGTTTGATCTGCGACATCCTGCCCACCGACGCCCTGCTTTCCTTCGCAAAATATGACGACCGAACGGGTCTGCTGTTTCTTGGAACGGTGTCCAAAGGGATCTATGTTATCCGGAGAAATGCCTTGCGTCCCGTAAAGAAGGCTCCGTCCTTACAAAAGTCCGACCGGCCCACGGCCTATTATAGCCAGGTGGCCCTGCCCGGCGGCTCGATACTGACCAGCAACGGCGATATCCTGGGGCCGGTTCCTCCTACCCCGTTACCCATCCGTACGGACTTCAACAACTTCGTCCTCACCACCCCCGACGGCGTTCTTTGGTATAGCCGCGGAGACTCGGTCTATGCCCATTCGGACCGGACGGGAAAGACCATTGCGCTGAACGCCGAAGCAGGTTCCATTACCGATGGCTTCGCTATCTCGGAAGGCAATCTCTATATAGCCAATGCGGTCGGAGTAGGTATCGTTCGAAACGACCGGATCGAATACCAGTACCGCTATCCCAAGGCCGATATCAACAGCAATGTCCCTTTTTCGATGCTGGAGATAAGCCCCGGGCTGATCGTTTTTGCAACCTGCGATGGCCTGTTTCGCTTCAACATCATCAGCCATGCCGTGGATACCCTCTGGCGGGTGCCGGGGATCTGTGTAAGAGGTCTATGGAAATACAGGGGCTATCTGTTTATCGGTACGTATGGGAAGGGCATCTTCATCTATAAGGACGGGGAGATCAGGCCCATTCCGTTGGATAAGAATGGGTATCTGAGATACGCGCATTGCTTTGTCCCGGATAAGCAAGGCTTCTGCTGGATCAGCACCAACCGGGGTATCTTCCGGGCCAAGCCGGAGGACATGGCAGACGCCTATGAAGGCAACCGGCAGGAAGTCTACTATCATTACTACGGCCGGGCCGACGGAATGGACATGACGGAGCTGAACGGCGGCTGCACTCCTTGTGCGCTTTCGATGGGCGATACCACCCTTTCCTTTCCTTCGATGGATGGCCTGGTATGGGTCAGCCCGGCCCTGTCTGTATCGGGTCTGCCGGCCGGCTCCATCTATATCGACGAATTCATGGCCGACAGCCAGCTGGTGAATGGCACTTCCCTGATCAAACCAGAGCTTCCCGCAAGGACCAGGGACCTGACATTTTCCCTGGGTTTTCCGGCCTGGGTCAGCCGGGAAAATCAATACATCGAATACAAGCTGGAACCCTACTCCTCCAGCTGGCAGCTGCTGGATATTCAAAGCAACCCCAAGCTCCATTTTAGCAATCTACCGTCCGGAAACTACCGGCTGCAGGTACGCCGCATCAATGGCTTTGGCGATCAATACAGCCGTACGGTCAGCAACTTCTATATCACCCCGCACTGGTATCAGGAGCCCTGGACCTGGATTTCGTGTCTGCTGCTCCTGATTGGATTCATCGGAGGCATCGTCCGGCTCCGGACCCGTCGTCTCGAGCAGCGGCAGCACAAGCTGGAGAAGCAGATAGCGGAGAAGACCCGGGAGCTCCAGGCCAAGAACGAAGAGCTGGAGCGAACCGACCATATCAAGACCCGTCTGATCTCGATCATCAGCCATGACCTGGTAACCCCCTTGCGTTTTCTGCATCTGACGGGTAAAAACCTCATCGAAAAAAAGCATGGCCTCACCGAGGACCTGCAGCAGGAAGCCATCAGCGAGATGGCGACCACCTCCAAGGAGCTGGAGCTGCTTTCGACCAATATCCTCAACTGGATAAAATACCGGAACGAGGACCGGCGTCTGGCCAAGGAAAGCTTCAACCTGCACCAGCTGGTCGCTCAGCTCTTCGCCATCTTTCAGTCCATGGCCAGACAGAAGGGAGTCCGGCTGGTCAATACGGTCGACGAGGAGCTGGTGCTGTACCAGTATATCGAGCCGGTGAAGATAGTCCTGTACAATCTGATCATGAACGGCATCAACTTTACCTCGGAGGGATTTATCCGGGTGAGCAGCACCCCCAATGGAGAAGGAGTAGCGCTGTCGATCGAAGATACGGGTGTGGGGATGACGCAGGAGCAGATCAATAATATCCGGGCCGACCACTTCATCATCTCTTCGACTAATGTGGACAGAAGGAAGGGCAATGGACTTGGCTATCTAATCATTAAAGACCTGCTCAAAATACTTAAAGGTAATCTCGCCATCTATAGCGAGAAGGAAAAAGGAACAAGAGTGACGGTGTGGATACCGTTATAATGCGTCGCCAGGGCATAAAAAAAGCTGATCTTTCGATCAGCCTCTGGGAATCATTTCCATCCTGAGAACAGGTCAGAAATGCAACTTTGCGACAGTTGCTATGCATTATCTTAACAATAACGTATATAAGAGCACTGCGGCGGCGGCTATGCCTATTAAGAAACAGATCAGCAGCGCCAATCCACCTTTGTAAGTTATCGATTTTGAGCGACTTTTCACAGGGTTTATATATTAAATTATCCGTTGATAATCGTCGAATTGTCCAGGTATTGCTGCGTTGGGTGATAGATGAACAGGCAGCTTCCATTCTTCACCAGCTTGATAATCTTGCCGCTCACCGCCGACGGGATGGCCGGGCATCCCAGGCTGGTACCCGTCGTACCATAGTCCTGTATATACTTGTCTCCAACATAGGTGGAGCCATGCAGCACGATCTTTCTCTTTAAAGCCAGGTCATTGTAGCCGAAGTCTACCCCATTGAGCCGGAGGGAGAGACCATTACGGCCGTAGTAGACCCGGTCCGTCACGTAAAAACCCAGGCTGCTTTTGAAGGATCCAGGTTCGTTGGAGAAGCTCGAGGCATATTCTTCGCCCGAATTCTGGCCAT